>DASZOE010000190.1:0-2391 GCA_035550945.1 Acidimicrobiales bacterium | reverse complement strand
CCCTCCTGGGCCCCCGCCCGGTCGAGCCCACGCCGTAGGTGCCGCCCGGGCGGACCGTGCCGGAGGCCGAAGCCGACCCGCGGTCAGCCTCGGGACGAGGCCCAATCCCGGACGGCCTCGGCGCCGACCAGCCGCTCCTGGACCCGTCCAGCGGCGTCGGCGAGGACGACGGTGGGCGCGGTGCGCACCCGGAAGGCGTCGGCGAGGCGGGGATCGGCGGTGGCGTCGACGAGCACGACCCGGGCCTCGGGGTCGACCGTACGGAGGCGGTCCTCGACCGGGCCGCAGGTCGCGCAGTACGGCGTGGTGAACACGACCCACGTGCGCTCGGCGCCGTCCCGGAGGGCGGCGGGAAGCAGCGGGTGGTCCGGCCGCTCGTCGAGGAGGGCGGCCCGGCGGGCCCGGTAGAGGCGCGTGCCCACGGCCACCGCCATCAGCAGGCCGACCACCACGAGGACGCGGAGGAGGAGCACCGCCGTCAGCCCGCCATCCGGATGCCCCGCCGGCGAGCCAGAAAGAGGTAGATCTCGCAGCCCACGCAGATGCCGGTGGACGCCGACAGGGCGGCGAGCAGGGCGACGAGGAGGGCCAGCCCCCATCCCACGACCTGGGCGCCGGCGAGGAATGCCACGGTCGCGGCCGACAGCACCACCGTTCCCAGGGTGGCCGCGAAGCGGGGCGGGCGAGGGTCCTCGAGCTGGGCCGGAGGCCCGAGCCGGGGCCGGACGGCCCGGGCGTAGAGCGTGAGGAAGAGGCCGAAGCGGGGGCCGAACGCGGCCCCCAGCCCGAGGATCACGGCCACCGCGGGCACGACCGGCTCCCAGTCGAGGAGGAACCCGACGACGAGCAGCACGGCGATCACCGCCTGGTTGAAGCGGGGACCGCGAGGGTCGACGGGTGCAGGCGCAGCGGGCTGGGGCATGGCTCCATTGTAAACCCGACCCGAGAGGTCGGCATTCCTGGTTCCCTACCCTGGCGCCATGGCCGGCAGGATGAGCGGAAGGGTGGCGGTCGTGGCCACCGACGACGAGCAGGGCCGGGCCCTGGCCCGGGCCCTGGCCGCCGAGGGCGCCGGGGTGATCGTGGCTGCCGCCGACCCGGCCGCCGGAGGACGCCTTGCCACCGAGCTGGCCGGGGAGCTGAGCCGGAGCTGAGGGCGCGGGACCACCTCCCGCTCCTGCGATGGCGTCAGTCCCCCCGGAGGTCGGCCACAACGGCCATGGCCGCGTTGCGGCCGTTGATGGCGCTCACCCCTCCGCCCGGATGAGTGGCCGCTCCGCAGAGGTAGACGCCGGGAATGGGCGTTCGGGGCGAGAGGCGACGATCCCACATCTGGTCGGGCAGGCACTCGCCCTGGAAGATGTGCCCACCGGTGAGCCCGATCCGCGACTCCACGTCGGGAGGACCGAGGACCTCCCGGTGCTCTATGAGATCGGCCACGCCCGGGGCGAAGCGGGCGACGGCGTCGAGCACGCGGTCGCCGATCTCGTCCCGCCGGCTCCGCCAGTCGCCCTCGCTCAGCGTCGCCGGGACGTACTGAGCGAAGACGCTCATGATGTGGCGCCCGGGAGGCGCCACCGTGGCGTCGTAAGCGGTGGGGAAGTAGAGCTCGCACCACTCGGGAGCAGGCTCGCCGCGACGGCTGGCCTCGTACGCCCGTTGGGTGGTGTCGATGCCGCGGGCGATCGTGACCATCGCCCGGTGGGGTCGGTCACCGCCTCCGGCGGCCGTGAACGTCGGGAGCCGAGAAAGGCCGCAGTTGACCTTCACCACCCGACTGTCGGTGCGCCACTCCTCGATGCGGCGGCGAAAGTCGTCGGGGACGTCCTCGCCGCACAAGCGCACCGTCCGCTTCGGGTCGGCGTTGGACACGACCACGCCCGCAGCCACCAGATCACCGTCGTCGACGAGCACACCTCGGCCGGGGAGGATGGCGCTCACCTCCACGTCGGTGACCACCGCCGCGCCCGCGTGGCGGGCGGCGGCGGCCAGGGCCTCCGAGACGCGCCCCATCCCCCCCTCGACATAGCCCCAAGCGCCACCAGTGCCCTCGAGGGTGCCCATGGCGTGCATGGCGTGGACGAGGGCGGTGCCCGGGTCTCGGGGCCCGGCACAGGTCCCGATGACGCCCTGCCCGTGGAGCGCGGTCCGGAGACGGGGGTCGGCGACGTGGCGCTCGACGACGTCGGCGATCGACGCCTCGAAGAGGACGTCCAGCGCCTCCCCATCCCCACCCAGCCGCTGCTCGATCTCCTCGCGGGTTGGCGCGTGGCCCAGCCACAGGTCCCGGGGCGGCCCCCGCAAGGCGGTGCGGATGCGGGCGAAAAGTCGCGTGTAGGCGGTGTAGCCCTCGACGTCACCGGGGCTCAGCCGGGCCACGGCGCGCGCCGT
>DASZOE010000189.1:0-1593 GCA_035550945.1 Acidimicrobiales bacterium | reverse complement strand
CTCCTCGGGCGTCGGGCGACGGGCGCCCCGCCACAGCAGGCGCGCCTCGGGCACCGCCCCACAGGCGCAGGGCAGCCCCGGCGGGCACTGGCACCCGCCGGTGTCGGCCTCCACGAAGCGGGCCTTCACGATGCGGTCCTCGCCCGAGTGATAGGCCAGCGCCGCGCACCGCCCTCCGGGCACCAGCAGCTCGAGGGCCTGGTCGAGGGCGGCGGGCAGGACGGCCAGCTCGCGGTTGACCTCGATGCGGATGGCCTGGAACGAGCGACGGGCGGGGTGACCGCCGCGGCGGCGGGCCGGCGCGGGGATGGCGGCGCGGATCACCTCGGCCAGCTCCCCGGTCGAGTGGAGGGGGCGGGCGGCCACGACGGCCCGGGCGATGCGCCGGGCGTGGCGCTCGTCGCCGAAGGAGCGAAGGACGCGGGCCAGCTCGTCCTCGGTGTAGCCGTTGACGACGTCGGCTGCGGTGCGGGCCTGGGAGCGGTCCATGCGCATGTCGAGGGGACCGTCGCCCCCGTAGGAGAACCCCCGCCCGGCGCGGTCGAGCTGGGGCGAGCTGACGCCCAGGTCGAACAGCACGCCCGATACCAAGCCAAGTCCCAGCTCCTCACAGATGTCGGTGATGCGGTCGAAGGAGGCGTGGCGGAGGGCGACGCGTCCGGAGTAGGGGCGCAGCGTCCGTTCCGCGGCGGCGAGGGCGTCGGCGGCGCGGTCCAGGCCCACCAGGTGGACGTGGGGAAGCGCGTCCAGGAGGGCCCGGGAGTGGCCGCCCCCGCCGACGGTGGCGTCCACCAAAGGTCCGGGAGGGACGGGCCGGAAGAGGTCGACGACCTCCTCGACCATCACCGGCTGATGCTCGAAGGGCTCCTCGGGGGCGTCCTCGCCGGTCCCCCCCACGCCCTCGCTCATCCGCCACCCCCCGACCGGGAAGGCCCGACCGGGCGACCTGCCCGCTCGGCGCCGAGACACAGGGCGAAGAGGGGGGTCTTCCCGCGTGCCGGTCGGGGGATGGCGCATGAGCGAGAGCAGGTCAGGCTCGTTCTCGTCGTTCTCCTCTCTCTCGGCGGGCTCTCTCTCGGGGAACTGGGCACGTCAACTCTCGGGACCGCCGCCCGTCAGGCTGCGCTCGCCCTCCCGCTTCTTCTCGCGCCAGATGGCGGCGTCCCAGATCTCGACGTGGTCGAGGGCGCCGGTGACGGCCACCTCCTTCTCGAGATGGGCGAAGTCCCGCAAAGGGGCGGGCAGGGCCACCCGGCCCTGGCGGTCGGGGCTGGCCTCCTGGGCGCCGGCGAAGAAGACCCTGGCCTGGTTGCGCTCCTCGGGCGTCCCCCGCCACTTGGCCTTCATCTCCCGGGAGCGGGCGTCGAACTCGTCGGGCGGCCACAGGGCCAGGCAGCCGTCGACCTCGCTGGTGACGATCGCGACCTCGAGCTGGTCGCGGTAGCGCGCCGGGAGGATCAGCCTCCCCTTTGCGTCCAGGGAGTGCGTGTTCTCTCCCAGGAACATCGGCGCCACCTCGGTCGAATTCGGCTCGTGTAGGTCCCGTCATGGTTGCCCGTGCCCTCCCCCACGTGCCACTTTGCGCCACGGTAC
>DASZOE010000188.1:0-5547 GCA_035550945.1 Acidimicrobiales bacterium | reverse complement strand
CGTAGTGGACCCCGACGCCCACCCGGCCCTTCGGCGACGACAGGTCGTCGCGCCGGCGGATCACCGGACTACCGCCATCCCCGGGGGAGGGTCCGGTCGAGTACGTCGTCGACGCTCACCGCCCCCAGCAGCCGGCCCTGGTCGTCGCACACCGGCACCGCCAGCAGGTCGTACGACGCCAGCCGGGCGGCGACGGCCAGCTCGTCGAGGTCGGGACCGATCGGCTCGGGCTGGGGCTCGGCGTCGAGGCAGGTGCCCACCCGGGTCGAGGGGGGCTCCCGGAGGAGGTGCTGGAAGCCGACCGATCCGAGATAGCTCCCGGTCGGGGTCTGGGTGGGCGGCTGGACGACGAACACCTGGCCGGCCAGGGCAGGGGGCAGGTCGGGGTCCCGCAGGCGGGCCAGGACCTCGGCCACCATGGCCTCGGGTCCGACGATCACCGGCTCCGACGTCATCAGCCCGCCGGCGGTGGCCGCGTCGTAGGTGAGGAGGCGGCGCAGGGGATCGGCGTCCTCCGGCTGCATGGCGTCGAGCAGGAGCCGCTGACGCTCGGGCGGGAGCTCCTTGAGCAGGTCGGCGGCGTCGTCGGGTTCCATCTCCTCGAGCACGTCGGCGATCCGGTCGAGGTCGAGGCCCCGGATGAGCTCGACCTGGTCCCGCTCGGGCAGCTCCTCGAGGAGGTCGGCCAGGCGCTCGTCGTCCATGGTCTGGATGAGCTGGCGGCGCCGCTCGGCGGTGAGGGGCTGGATGCGACGGGCCACGTCCGAGGGGTGCATCTGCCGCATGGCCGCCACCTCCCGGGCCACGGGCCCGGTGTCGAAGAGGTTGGCGGCCTGCTGCCAGTCGACCACCCGCGTCGCCCGCAGGCGCCCGAACGGGCCGGGCGGCACCAGGGCGACGGTGGCCACCTCCCAGGTGCGACCGCGCTCGGCGACGGCCCGCAGCCCCAGGTCGGTGACCACACCACCGCCGACCCGGCGGTTGAGGATCTGCGACACCAGCAGCTCGCCGGGCCGGAGGGAGAAGTGGCCGAGGTCGACGGTGCCGCCGGCCAGGCGGAGGCCCGAGGAGTCGAGCTCGCCGACCCGGGTCGCGGCCACGAAGATCCGGCGCCGCTGGATGGCGGTGACGAAGCCCAGAACCGACGGGGCGCGGCCCTGGATGGACGGCAGGAGGACGATGTCGGCGACGGTGCCGAGGGCGCCGCCGTCGGCGTCGGCCATGGGCAGCCGGACGACCCGGGACGCGTAGACCAGGGGCTCGGCCATCGCCCGAGGAGGCTAGTCAGCGCCCCCGGGGGGAGGGGTGTGCCTCCCCCAACCTCACTCTGCGCCCCTTCCGGTGCGCGCTTGGAGCTCTTCGATCCGGCGGGACGCCTCGGCCTTGGTGAGGCCGTCGGGGACGTCCTCGCCCGCCTCCTGGGCCAGGGTGGACAGGTAGGAGGCCTGGGGGCCGGTGAGGGGCTCGTCGCCGGTGACCCAGTCGTCGGGGTCCTTGGCCGGGTTGAGATCGGGGCTCTGGTCGCTGTGCTGGTTGGACATGTCCTCCTGTCTACCCCTGGGCCGGGCGCGACGAACAGCCGTTCGTGTGATCAGGCCGTCCCCGCCGCCAGCGTGCGCCGCTCCACGGCGCCGACACCCCGGTTCTGTCAGTCGTCCGGCGACTCGGGGGCGCCGTCGTCGGCCGGCGAGGCTTCTCCGTTGGGCGGGACGGAGGACGTGCCTCCGTTCCCCGGCCCGTCGCCGTCGGGCCGGCGCCAGAGCCGGCCGCTGAGCTCGGCCTCGCTGAGCTCGACCGCGGCGGGGTCGTCGGGCAGGTCCTGCACCGCCACAGCCGGGCGCCGGCCGTTGCCGTTCAGGGCGGGCAGCGGGATCTCCACCCGGCCATGACCCTTGTGGGCGGCGACGACCTGGGCGTGGTAGTCCTCGGCGACCCGCTCGAAGTCGTCGGAGCCGTAGGGCGATCCGTCGATGAGCGTGCCCGGCCGACCCTCGATGATGGCCCGGATGTCGTCACCGGTGACGGTCTTGTGGGTCTCGAGGGCATGGGCCACCGCCAGCACCGCCTGGCGGTTCTCGGTCAGCAGCGCCGTCACCCGCTCCATCAGCTCGCCCAGCTTCTCCTCGATCTGGGAGTTCCGGTCCCACTTGAGGAGGTCGAACGGTCCCCGCTCGTCGCCTCTACCGCTCCGTCCCAGCCGCTGGGCGATGCCGTAGGAGGCGGACGTGGCCCCCATCCCCCACCACCCCTCCATCATCCCGACGATCATGGTGGCGGCCTCCAGGTCGCCGGAGACGCCCGAGGAGTTGTCGCCGTCGAAGAACATGCGCTCCCCGGCGAGCGACGCCAGGCTCACCATCACGTCGGCCTCGTACTCCGACCGCCACCTGGTGAACTGGTCGTCGGGAGGGATGGACGCCACCATGCCCAGGTAGGTGCCGCCCTTCTCGATGGTGGCGATGTCGATCACCATGTGCTGGCGGACGCGGTAGGCGACGACCGCATGGCACGCCTCGTGGACGGCGACGGCGTGGCGTTCGCGCTCGATGTACTCGACGTCCTCGGGCGGGCCGAGGTCCTTGAGCTGCTTGGCCTTGACGATGTCGGCCCAGGTGATGGCCTCCCGACCGGCACGGATGGCGTTGATGAGGGCCTCGTTCACCATGTCCTTGATCGTGGCCCCGGTGGCGTACGGGGTGATGGTGGCGAGCTTGTCGATGTCCTCGGGGGTGAGCTCGTGGCGCACCCGGTCGAGGTAGCCCTGGTAGGTGCGGACCCGGCCGGCCTTGGAGGGATAGCCGACCTTGTAGATCCGGTCGATGCGCCCGGGGCGCAGCAGCGCCTCGTCGAGGGCCTGGGGCATGTTGGTGGCCATCATCACGAGGATCCGGTACTTGGGCGGGGGCTTGGGACGGAGACCGAGCGTGCGCCGGACGACCCGGTTCATGAAGCCCCGAGGCTTCTTGAGCCCGGACAGCTCGGCGAGCAGGGCCTGCAGGGTGCCCATCCCGCCGCCGCCGGCGCCCATGATGAAGCCCTCCCGCCCCCGGCGGGGGGCCTCGGGCGGCGAGCTGGCGTCGAGCGCGCCGCGGAAGACGAGGGAGGCGGTGTCGGGAAGCACGTAGGACAGCCCGTTGCACGCGGTCAGCGCCGCTGTGCCCGGCGCCGTGGCCGGGCTGCGTGCCCCGAACGCCGCGGCCGGCCTGAACTGCCCGCCGCCGAAGACCCCCCCGGGCTGCAGGGCGCCCCGGTTGCCGAGGGAGTCGGCCTCGTCGAAGAAGACGATGACGCCGCCGTAGCGCACGGCCAGGCGGCGGAGCTTCCGGAAGAGGCTCTTGACCTTGAGGATGCCCACACCCATGAACATGTTCTGGAAGGCGCCGGGGTCGACGAACACGTAAGGCTTCCCGGTCTCGCCGGCCACGGCCTCGGCCATGAGCGTCTTCCCCGTCCCCGGAGGGCCCCACAGCAGGATGCCGCCCGGGACGTAGCCGCCCTTCTCCTCGATCGACTCGGGGTCCTCGAGGAAGACGATGTTCTCCGAGACCTTCTCCAGCACCGCGTCCTGGCCCCAGACGTCGGAGAAGCGGGTCTTGATGTCGTCGGGGAAGTAGACGTCGGTGCCGCCCTTGGAGAGGAACCAGAACAGGGCGACGAACTGGATGATGATGAAGAAGGCGGCGAACAGCAGCTGGAAGAGCACGGGCAGGGCCCGGATGAACGTGATGGGGATCTGGACGATCGCGAGCAGCGGCGACGTGTCGGTGACGGCGGCGACGATGAGGTCGAGGACCACGAACAGGAAGAGGAGCTTCGCCGCCCGGGCCACCCGGAAGCGGGTCCAGTCGTCCATCCGCCCCGTCCGCTGCTCCATGCGCCCGAAGACCCGCTCGGTGCAGAACCGGTGGTAGGAGGCCGACCGCTCGCTGATCAGGTAGTGGACCTGGCGGGCCACCTCGAGGCCGGCGAGGGCGAGCAGCCACCATTTCGCCGTCAGCTGCCGGTTCAAGGCCTCCGAGAACGGCAGGATGGGGTTCTCCCCCATGTCGGCCAGGACGAACAGGAACCAGGCGCCGAGTGGCCAGAGGAGGATCTTCACCCGGTCCCAGAGGCTCTGGGGCTTGCGCGTGGTCCGGTCCTCCTCCCGGACGCGGCTCTCGAACCGGAGCGGGCCGCCGGGCGGAGCCAGGCCTACGGGTTCGTCTGAGGTGTCAGTGGGCGGCATGTCGGGTCAGTCCTTCTCCTTCACCGTGAAGGACTCGGCGATCTCGTCCAAGAGCTTACGGTGCGTGACGAACTGTTCCTCGCTGGCCCGCATGAGGAGCACGTGGACGCGGTTCGTCTCGCCGTCGAGGAGCGCGGTCTGGTCGATCATGTAGAACTGGGCGCCCTCGCGGATCTCGAAGCGCAACCGGCTGCCTCGGACGCCGCCGTCGAAGTTGAGCTCGCGTTCGAGCAGGGGACGGAACGATCCGCTGGTGGGCGGGTTGGCCTCGAGGGGCCGCTCGGCGAGCTCCCGCTCCAGCTGGGCCTTGAGCTCGTCGTAGGGAAAGAAGATGTTGCGCAGGGCGGCCAGGCTGACCCGGTCGCGCTCCGACTGGTTCAGCTCCCGCACCCGGACCTCCACGACGGGCGCTTCGGCGAAGGACACGACGTGGCCGGGCTCGGGGTCCTCGTCGCCGTCGTAGGCGACCCGCCACTGGAGGCTGCCCTGGAAGGCCTGGTCGACGAAGGACGGCCCCTGCTCGCCGCCGAACTCCTCGGCCTTGGCTTCGAGCTGGTCGAGGAGACGCCCGTCGTACGCCTTCCAGTCGCGGGGGACCTTGAGGTAGGTGTTGGTCGACGAATGGGACACGTAGCGGAACTCGGAGGGCGCGCAGCTCCCGAACAGGAGCAGGAGGACCAGGGCGGGCAGGACGAGCAGCCGGGCGAGCGGCTTCCGTGCCATTCCAGAAGTATCGGTCACGGGAGGCCCCTTGGAAAGGCGGCGTCGTCGGAGACGAAACGTCGTCGATGGTCAGATGCGGAACGGGCCGGCCGTTCCCTAGTCACTGACGGGGCGCCTCGCAACCGGAGGCGTGCTCGCCGCTAGTCGGCAGGCCGGGCGTCCCACGTCGGGACGAGCTGACGGGCGGCGCGCGCCTCGTCGAGGCGGCGGACGGGCGACGTCCGGGGCGCCTGGTGGGCTTCGTCGGCGTCGTCCTCGGCGATGGCGAGCAGGGCGTCGGCCAGGGCCGCGAGGGTCTGGGGGCTCTCCGTCTCGGTGGGCTCTATCATCAGCGCCTCCTCGACGATGAGGGGGAAGTACACGGTGGGCGCGTGGAACCCCTCCTCCAGCAGGCGCTTGGCCACGTCGGCCGCCCGCAGCCCGGTCCGCCGGCGCAGGCCCGCGGCCGAGGCCACGAACTCGTGCATGTTGGGCCGGTCATAAGGGATGTCGTACAGCCCCCGCAGCCGGTGCCGGAGCCAGTTGGCGTTGAGGACGGCGCCCTCAGCCACCCGCCGCAGCCCGTCTCCCCCGTTGACAAGGATGTAGCTGTAGGCCCG
>DASZOE010000187.1:0-5938 GCA_035550945.1 Acidimicrobiales bacterium | reverse complement strand
GGAGGCGGCGACGTCCAGGCCGACCTCCCGCATCGCCGCGCTGAACAGCCTGCGGTCCTCGGCCAGTCGGATGGTCTCCAGACCCGCGCCGATCAGCTCGACGCCATGCTCGGCCAAGACGCCGGCCTCGGCCAGCGCGACCGCCACGTTGAGCCCGGTCTGCCCGCCAAGGGTCGGCAGCAGGGCGTCGGGCCGTTCGCGGGCGATGACCTTGGCGACGATGTCGGGACTCAGCGGCTCGACGTAGGTGGCGTCGGCCATGTCGGGGTCGGTCATGATCGTGGCGGGATTGGAGTTGACCAGCACGACCCGGTAGCCCTCGCGGCGCAGCACCTTGCAGGCCTGCGCCCCCGAGTAGTCGAACTCGCAGGCCTGGCCGATCACGATCGGCCCCGAGCCGATGATGAGGACCTTCTCGATGTCGGTGCGCTTGGGCACCGTCAGCCCCTGCCGGACATCAGCCGCTCGAACTCGGCGAAGAGGTAGCGGGCGTCGTGGGGACCGGGGCCGGCTTCGGGGTGGTACTGGACGCTGAACGCGGGGACGTCCCGGCAGCGCAGCCCCTCGATCACCCCGTCGTTGAGGTTGACGTGGGTGACCTCGGCGCCGGCCACCGTGTCCTCGCTGACCGCGTAGTTGTGGTTCTGGCTGGTGATCTCCACTCCTCCGGTGGCCAGGCGGCGCACCGGGTGGTTGCCCCCGTGGTGGCCGAACTTGAGCTTGTGGGTGCTGCCTCCGAGGGCGGTGGCCAGGAGCTGGTGGCCCAAGCAGATGCCGAACACCGGCACCTCGCCGAGGAGGCCGCGGATGGCGTCGGTGGCGTAGGTGACGGCCGCGGGGTCGCCGGGGCCGTTCGACAGGAAGACCCCGTCGGGGTTGCGGGCCAGGACCTCGTCGGCGGGCGTCGCCGCGGGGACGACCTCGACCGTCGCGATCTCGGCCATGAGGCGCAGGATGCTGGTCTTGATCCCGAAGTCGTACGCCACGACGTGGAGAGGAGCCTCGCGGCCACTCCGTTCGGCCACGTAGGCGCCACTCCGTTCGGCCCCGTAGGCGCCACTCCATTCGCTCGTGTAGGGCGCGTCGGTGGTGACGCCGGCCACCAGGTCGATCCCCTCGGTGCCCGGCTCCTCGGCTGCGGCGGCCCTCAGGTCGGCCTCGTCGGCCGTCCCGAACGCGCAGGGCGTGGCCCCCACGTCGCGGATGTGGCGGGTGAGGCGGCGCGTGTCCACGCCGGTGATCCCCGGGATCCCCTGGCGCCCGAGCCACGTCTCCACGTCGTCGCTCGCCCGCCAGTTGGAGGGCCGGGGCGTGAGCTCGCGGACCACCACGCCCCGGCAGTGCGGCCGCCGGCTCTCGGCGTCGGCGGCGCTCACGCCGTAGTTGCCGATGTGCGGATAGGTGAAGGCGATAACCTGGCCGGCGTACGAGGGGTCGGTGAGCACCTCCTGGTAGCCGCTGAGGACGGTGTTGAACACCAGCTCCCCGGTGGCCATGCCGCCGGGGGGCTCGGCGCCGATGGCCTCACCCTCGAACGTCGTCCCGTCGGCGAGGACCAGGAGGGCGTCCTGTCGCTCGTTCTGGCGCCGCCCCAGCCGGCCGGGGGCGGTCGAGGCGTCACCCGTCCGGGAGCGCACTAGCGCACCGCCTCGGCGTCGATCACCACGGGCTCGCCGTACAGGAGGGTGTGGCGCACCCGGCCGTTGAGCTTCCTCCCCGCGTAGGGCGTGTTGCGGCTGCGGCTGGCCAGGCGCTCGGGCTCGACGACCCAGGGCGCCGCAGGGTCAAGGACGCACAGGTTGGCCGGGCGGCCCTCGGCGACGGGACCGCCGTGGGCGCCGTCCAGCCCGGCGATGCGCGCCGGCCGCCACGAGAGAAGGGCGAGCACCGCCTCGATGCCGAGCTCCAGCTCGTTCAGGGCGAGGGCCAGGGCCGTCTCCAGCCCGAGCATCCCCGGCGGGGCCTGGTCGAACGGGAGCTCCTTGTCCTCGGGCGCGTGCGGGGCGTGATCGGTGGCGATGGCGTCGAGGGTCCCGTCGCCGAGACCGGCCTTCACCGCGTCGACGTCGGCCGGCGGGCGGAGGGGAGGGTTCACCTTGAACACCGGATCGTAGGAGGACACCGCCGCGTCGGTGAGCGTGAAGTGGTGAGGGGCGGCCTCGGCGGTGACCGCCAGCCCGTCGCCCTTGGCGTCCCGCACCGCGGCCACCGCGGCGGCGGTGGACAGGTGCTGGAAGTGGATCCGGCCCCCGAGCGGGGCGGTGAGCCGGGCCAGGGCCAGATCACGCCGCACCATGAGCTCCTCGGCCTCGGCCGGGATGCCGGGCACCCCCAGGCGGCTCGACCACTGGCCCTCGTGCATGTGGCCGCCGGTGGACAGGTCGGCGTCCTCGCAATGCTGGGCCAGGGTGACGCCCAGGGCCGAGGAGTACTCGAGGGCTCGCCGCATCAGGCGGGCATCCTGCACGCCGCTGCCGTCGTCGGTGAACAGGCGCACGCCGAGCGCGGCCATCTCGGCCAGCGGCGCCAGCCGCTCGCCGCGGCGGCCGACGGTGATGGCGCCCGCGACCCGGACGTCGCACGGCGCCGCCGACCCGAGGTCGAGGACCTCGCGCACGACGGCCGCCGTGTCGGTGGCGGGCTCGGTGTTGGGCATGGCCACCACGGCCGTGAACCCGCCGAGGGCCGCGGCCCGGGCGCCCGTCTCGACGGTCTCCGCCTCCTCCCGCCCGGGCTGGCGGAGGTGGGCGTGGAGGTCGACCAGCCCGGGGGCGACGACGCACCCGCCGGCCTCGAGCACCAGGGCGCCGGAGGGTGCGTCGAGCCCGGGGCCCACCGCGGCCACCGTGCTCCCGACCACGAGGACGTCGGCGGCCCGCGACCCGGTGCCGTCGACCACCCGGCCGCCGCGGAGAAGGACCGTCCGCTCAGCCACGGGGACTCGACCCCAGCAGCAGGAACAGGACCGCCATGCGCACGGCCACGCCGTTCGCCACCTGGCGGGTGATCACCGAGCACGGCAGCTCGGCCACGTCGGCCGCGATCTCCACGCCGCGGTTCATGGGCCCGGGGTGCATGACGAGGGTGTCCTCCGCCAGCAGGCGGGCCCGCGAGCGGGTGAGGCCGTAGCCGGCGGTGTATTCGCGGAGCGACGGAAGCAGGGCCTCGGTCTGGCGCTCGGCCTGCATGCGCAGGAGGTAGACGACGTCGGACTTGGGCAGCACGGCATCGAGGTCGTGGCTCACGGCCACCGGCCATCCGTCGAGGCTGGGCGGCAGGAGAGTGGGTGGCGCCACGAGGGTGACCTCGGCCCCCAGCATGGAGAACGCGGCCACGTCGGAGCGGGCCACCCGCGAGTGCTTGACGTCGCCCACGATGGCGATGCGGAGGCCCGCCAGCGAGCCCCGCCGGGCGCGGATCGTGTAGCAGTCGAGCAGGGCCTGGGTCGGGTGCTCGTGCCAGCCGTCGCCGGCGTTGATGACGACGGCGTCCACCCAGGAGGCGATCTGGGCGGGGACGCCGGCCGAGGAGTGGCGGACCACGAGGGCGTCGACCCCCATGGCCTCGATCGTCTGCACCGTGTCGCGCACGGACTCGCCCTTCTTCACCGACGAGCTCGCCACCGAGAAGTTCATGGTGTCCGCCGAGAGGCGCTTGGCCGCGGCCTCGAAGGACAGGCGCGTGCGGGTCGAGTCCTCGTAGAAGAGCGACACCACGGTGCGACCGCGCAGCGTGGGCACGATGGGGATGGTCCGTTCGCTGACCTCGACGAACGAGTCGGTGACCGTCATGACCTCCTCGATGCCGTCCACCCCCAGGTCGGCGACGGCGAGGAGGCCGGCAGTCATGCCCGGCTCCGGGTGGAGGGTGCCATGACGCCGAGGTCGACGCCGTCGTCGTGGACGTCGACCATCTCGTCCCGTCCCGTGGGCAGGTTCTTGCCCACGTAGTCGGGGCGGATCGGGAGTTCCCGGTGACCCCGGTCGACCATCACCGCCAGCTGGACGGCGCGGGGCCGGCCGTAGTCGTTGAGGGCGTCGAGGGCGGCCCGCACCGTGCGCCCGGTGAAGAGGACGTCGTCGACGAGCACCACCACCTTGCCGGTGAGGTCGAAGGGGATGTCGGTGACGGCCTCGGGCATCACCGGCCGCAAGCCGATGTCGTCGCGGTAGAAGGCCACGTCGAGCGTGCCCACGGGGACGGCGACCCCCTCCACCCGCTGGAGGGTCTCGGCCAGGCGGGTCGCCAGGCCGACGCCTCCCGTCTGCAGCCCGATGACGACCACGTCATCCAGCCCGTGGTTGCGTTCGACGACCTCGTGGGCGATCCGGGTGAGCGCCCGACGCATGTCGTCGGCCGTCATCACCTGGGCCCGGGCGAGAAAAACGCCCCCGTGGGGGGGCGTCGCAGCGCGTTCTCGTTCGGCCAACCCTGGCTCCTTGTTCCGTGCCGGCCTCTCGGGACCGGCCTTAACGGCTCCCCAACAGTACCGCGCCGCCCGCCGCCACGCCCGAACCGGCGGTGGATACACGCGCCATGGCGCCGGTATCCACCGCCAGTTGACAGGGCCCGTCCCGCCGACGACGATTCCGCCACGCTCGGCACGAGGCAGGTCCTGAGGGGGGTTCCGGAGCGGCTGGCGGCGGACGTCTGGCTCCGTCGGCCGCGCCGCGCCCGCGCCCTTCTCGACTCGGACCACGAGGAGCTGAGCGGGCCTGCCCTCGGCCTGCTCGCGTGGCTGGTGCTCGTCCACGACCGCGACGAGAAGCAGGCCGAGCTCCTGGCGCGGGAGGCGCTGGAGCGGGGCGGGGACAACCGGTTCGCCTCGGCGGCACTCAGCGAGACCCTGCTGCGGCGAGGCGAGTTCGACGGCGCTCTGGAGGTGATCGCCGCCGCCCGCCGGCGGTTCGGCCAGGTCCCCTGGTACGACCTGACGCTGGCCGACGCCCTCATCGAGGCGGGCCGCATGACCGAGGCCGAGGAGGTGCTCGAGGTCGTCCTCGGGAACCCGGTGCTGCGGCGGCACGCCCTCAAGCGTCTCTCCCGCGCCGCCCTCACGCGGGGCGACAACGCCCGGGCCCGGCGCATGTTCGAGGACCTGGTGGCCATGGCCCCGAACTACCTGGTGTTCGCGTCCGACTACGTCGTGCTCGGGACCCTGCAGCTCCACGACGGCGACCGGGACGCGGCCCGGGCCACGTGGCGGCGGGGGGCGGAGGCCTATCCCCGCCACGGCACGCTCCGAGGTCTGCTGCAGGACCACTTCGGCGAGAACGGCGTGATCGCCGCCCCTCGCGTTCCCCCGGTCGACGAGGCCGCCCTCGGCGTCCGGCGCATCCCTGTGCGGACGCCCATGATCACGCCCCGCACCGGGCTGCTGGAGGTCGTCGACCATGCCACCGCCGGGCTCCGGGAGCCCGGCGACGTCATCGCCCTGTCCGAGAGCGCGGCGGCCGCCGGCCAGGGCCGCATGCTCCCCCTCGAGCTCTTGCAGCCCGGCCTGGTGGCCCGCACCCTCTGCCGCTTCGTCAACGAGATCGGCCCCCTCCACTCCCCCGCCGGGATGCAGGGCGCGGTCATGGAGTCCGGGCGCCTCCGGGTCGTGCTGGCCGCGGCCGTCGGCGGCGCGGGCAAGGCCGTGGGCCGGCCGGGCTGGTTCTACCGGGTGGCCGGGCCGTGGGCGGCGATGATCGACGACGTGGCCGGGTGCCTGCCTCCCCACGACCACCACGTCATCTTCGGCCCCGCCGACCCCGACGGGCTCTCCACCGAGATCGCCCAGAGCCTCGGCTGCCCCGTGGCCGTTGTCGACGCCAACCACCGCACCGGCGCGTGGGTCGTCGGCGCCTCGGCCGCGGTCGACCGGGGCTGGCTCGCTCGGGTCCTGGCCGACAACCCGGCCGGGAACGAGGACGAGCAGACGCCCATCGTGCTCGTC
>DASZOE010000186.1:0-5677 GCA_035550945.1 Acidimicrobiales bacterium | reverse complement strand
GGAGAGCTCCCCCGGGCGGGCCCCGGCCCGGTGGGCAAGGCCCAGGCCGTCGAGCCAACGGCGGCCCCGCTCGCGGGCCTCGCCCCGGGCCACGCCCCGGCAGCGCAGCCCGAAGGCCACGTTCTCGAGGGCGCTGAGGTGCGGGAACAGCAGGTAGTCCTGGAACACGACGGCCACGGGCCGCTCCTCGGGCGCCCGGCGGACGCCCGCCTCCACGTCCTCGAGGACCTCGCCGTCCAGGACGACCGACCCGCGTTGGAGGGGCAGGAGGCCGGCCAGGGCCCGCAGCAGTGTCGTCTTCCCCGCCCCGTTCGGGCCCAACAGGGCCACCACCTGGTCCGACCCGACGTTCAAGTAGAGGTCGAGGTCGAGGTCGCCGAGGCGAACCCCGACCTGCGCCCGCAAGCCAACACCCGGTTCGGGCACGGAGCCGGCTCCCTTCACCGCGGGCCCAGCCAGCGGTCGCGGAGGCCGACCAACACGGCCAGCGAGGCCAGGAGGAGCACCAGGCTGAGGGCGATGGCGGCGTCGGGCCGGGACTCCAACAGCAGGAAGACCTTGAGGGGCGTCGTCTGGGTGCGTCCGGGGAAGTTGCCGGCGAAGGCGATCGTGGCGCCGAACTCGCCCAGCGCCCGGGCCCAGCAGAGGAGCGCACCCGCGGCCAGCGAGGGCCACACCAGGGGGATGGTGACCCGGCGGAACACCGTCCAGGGCCGTGCCCCAAGGGTGCGGGCCGCGTCCTCCAGGCGCCGGTCGGCGCCCCGGAAGCCGGCTTCGGCGGCCAGGACCATGAACGGCATGGCCATGAAGGCGGCGGCGAGGACGGCCCCGGCCGTCGTGAACGGCAGCCGCACGCCGAGGCCCCGGTCGAGCCACTGGCCCACCAGCCCCTGGCGCCCGAGGGCGAGCAGCAGGGCCACGCCGCCCACCACGGGCGGGAGGATCAGCGGGAGGGTGGCGAGGGCCCCGAGCAGCCTCCGCCCCACGAACTCCCCCCGGGCCAGCACCCACGCGAGGGGGATGCCCAGGACCGCGGAAAGGGCGGTGGCGGCCAGGGAGGAGACCATGGACAGGCGGAGGGCCTCGAGCACCTCGGGGTCGCCCAGCTCGGTGAGCAGATCACTCCACGGCGTCCGCCACGCGAGGCCGACCAGAGGGACGACCAGGAACAGGCCGCCGCCCGCGGCGGCCAGCCCCACGGCGGGCGGCACCGCCGCCGGACGTGACCGGGAGGGAGTCACGTCTCGAACCCGGACCCGGCCAGGACCTGGCGGCCCTCCTCGGAGACGACCAGCTCCACGAACCGGGCCGCGGCCTCCTGGTTGGGCGCGGCACGCACCGTGGCCAGGGGATAGCCGGTCACCGCGTTCTCCTCCTCGGGGATCTCGACTCCCTCGGTCCGGCGCCCGGCCGCCCCGACGTCGGTGACGAAGACGATCCCTGCGTCGGCCTCCCCGAGGGTCACCTTGGCCACCACGCCCTTGACGTTGAGCTCGAGCGACCGGGGCCGCACGCCCGCGCCCGCCCGCTCGAGGGCGGTGGCCGCGAGCCGTCCGCAGGGCACGTCGGGGGCGCACAGGACGACGTCGAGCCCGGGCCGGCCCAGGTCGGCGAGGGCCCGGATGCGGTGGGGATTGCCCCGGGCCACGAGGATGGCCAGCCGGTTGCGGGCGAACACGAGGGGCGCCGACACCAGGCCCGCGCCGGCCACCGGAGCCATGGACGCCTCGTCGGCCGTGGCCAGCACGTCGGCCGGAGCCCCGGCCTCGACCTGGCGGGCCACGGTCGAGGAGCCGTCGAAGCTGAAGCGCACCGAGGCGCCAGGGTGCCGGGCCTCGAAGCGGCGCCCGAGCTCGGTGAAGGGCTCCTGCAGCGACGCCGCGGCCAGGACGGTGATCGAGCCTCGCACGCCGCCGGCCGCCGGGCGGTCGTCGCCTCCTTCCCCGCAGGCCGTGCCCAGGGCGGCGACCACGGCCGCGACCGGGACCGCCGCGAGCGCCGTCCAGGCCGTCACCGCCCGACCTGAGTTCCCGGAGGGCAGGGCACTATCCCGGGCGCTCGACGACGACGTTGGTCGCCTTGACCACGGCCACGGCGAGGACGCCGGGGGTGAGCTCGAGCTCGTCGGCCGCCTCCCTGGTCATCAGCGACACCAGGCGGTAGGGACCGGCCTGGAGCTCGACCTGGGCCATCACCTCGTCCTTGGTGACCTTGGTGACGATGCCGGTGAGGCGGTTCCGGGCCGACTGGCCGCCGGCCGCCTCCCCGCCCCGGCGTCCCGGACCGCGCCGGTGGGCCGCGGCCAGGGCGGCCAAGGCCGGGCCCTCGATCCTGCGCTGGCCTCCGGCGGTGCGGGTCGACGGGAGGTCCCCGGCGTCGATCCAGCGGCGCACGGTGTCGACGGTCACCCCCAGCAGCTCGGCCGCCTGGCCGATGCGGTACGACGCCATACGAGGAATCTAGGTCGGAAACCTCGCGTCAGCCAGCTTTCGACGCGGTGACCCTCGGATCTCCACGGTCGGCGAGACGTCGGCCCCCCGCCCCTATACTCCGGGATCCGGTGAGGAGCAGCGTCGAATCCGTCGAGGGGAACAAGGTCAAGCTCTCGATCGAGGTCGACGAGAGCGAGTTCGACAAGGCCGTCGACGCCGCCTTCCGGAAGCTGGCCCGATCCGTCCGGGTTCCGGGGTTCCGGCCCGGCAAGGCCCCGCGACGCCTGCTGGAGGCTCGCCTGGGCACCGAGGTGGCCCGCCAGGAGGCGCTGCGCGACGCCCTTCCCGACTTCTACGAGCAGGCCCTCCGCGAGCACGAGGTGGAGGCCATCGCCCCACCCGAGATCGACATCACCTCCGGAGAGGACGAGGGCCCGGTGGTCTTCGACGCCGTGGTCGAGGTCATGCCCCAGATCCGGGTGGCGGGCTACGAGGGGCTCCGCGTCGCCCTCCCCGGCATCACGGTCACCGACGAGGAGGTCGAGGCCCAGATCGACCGGCTGCGCGACCAGTTCGGCGAGCTCCGGACGGTCTCGCGTCAGGCCCGGGCCGGCGACCACGTGTCGATGGACCGGCGGGTGTACCGCCACGACGAGACCCTTCTCACCGCCGAGGACGAGCTCTACGAGGTGGGCAAGGGCAGCATCGTCCCCGAGCTCGACGACCAGCTCCGGGGCGCGAAGGCGGGCGAGATCCTGAAGTTCAACGCCACCCTCCCCGACGCCGGCGAGGCCACCTTCCAGATCCTCGTCAAGGAGGTCCGCGAAAAGGTCCTCCCCGACCTCACCGACGAGTGGGCCAGCGAGGCCTCCGAGTTCGAGACGGTGGCCGAGCTGCGGGAGAACCTGCGCTCCCAGAGCGACGCGGTCAAGCGCCTCCAGGCCGCCCTGGCCGTGCGGGACAAGGTCATCGAGGCCCTGGTCGAGCTGGTCGACGACGAGATGCCGGGGTCATTGGTGGGGGCGGAGATGGAGCGGCGCAGCCAGCTCCTCGCCCACCGCCTGGGGCACCAGGGCGTCACCCTCGAGGAGTACTTCCAGGCCACGAACATGAGTCGTGAGGATTTCCTCGTCGGCCTCCAGCAGGACGCCATCCGGGCCATCAAGGCCGACCTGGCCCTGCGCTACGTGGCCGAGGCCGAGGGCATCGAGGTCACCGACGCAGACGTGGAGGAGGAGATCGCCACCGTGGCCTCCCGCCAGGACACCACGCCGCACGCCTTGCGCCGCCAGCTCGAGAGCGAAGACCGACTCCCCGAGGTACGCTCGGGGATCAGGAAGTCCAAGGCCCTGGAGTGGCTGATCGACCACACCGAGCTCGTCGACGAGGACGGCCACGTGATCGACAGGTCCGAGCTGCAGCCGCCCAGGCCGGAGAGTCACGAAGATCCTGAGAACCCCGAAGATCCTGAGAACTCAGGAGACCGAGCCCGATCAGAGCAGGAGCAGGTGACGCCCGAGTGATCCAGCCCGTTCTCAACTATGTGGTGCCCACCGTCATCGAGCAGACGAACCGGGGCGAGCGGGCCTTCGACATCTACTCGAAGCTGCTCAAGGAGCGCATCATCTTCCTGGGCACGCCGATCGACGACACGGTGGCCAACCTGATCATGGCCCAGTTCCTGCACCTCGAGGCCGAGGACGCCGACAAGGACATCAACCTCTACATCAACTCCCCGGGGGGGGAGATCACCGGGCTGTTCGCCATCTATGACACCATGCAGTTCATCAAGCCCGAGATCGCCACGTACTGCATGGGCCAGGCGGCGTCGGCGGCGGCCGTGCTCCTCGCCGCCGGTACCCGGGGCAAGCGCCACTCGCTGCCCCACGCCCGGATCCTGATCCACCAGCCGTACGGCGGCGCCGCTGGGCAGGCGGCCGACATCGAGATCCAGGCCAAGGAGATCACGCGGATGCGCGAGCTCCTGGAGCGGGTCCTGGCCCACCACACGGGCCAGCCCATCGAGAAGGTCAGCAAGGACACCGACCGCGACTTCATCATGAGCGCGGACGAGGCCAAGGAATACGGCATCATCGACGAGGTGATCGTGACCCGCGAGCTGGCCCAGGTGCCACAGGCCGCGGGCGTGAGCGGAGCGGGCGCGAGGGGGACGACGCGTGGCCAAGTTCGGGGATGGCGGGGACCTGCTGAAGTGCTCCTTCTGCGGCAAGTCGCAGAAGCAGGTCAAGAAGCTGATAGCCGGTCCAGGGGTCTACATCTGCGACGAATGCATCGACCTCTGCAACGAGATCATCGAGGAGGAGCTCTCGGAGACGGCCGAGGTCCGTTTCGACGAGCTTCCCAAGCCCCGTGAGATCTACGAGTTCCTGAACGACTACGTCATCGGCCAGGAGCAGGCCAAGAAGATCCTGTCGGTAGCCGTCTACAACCACTACAAGCGGGTGCAGGTCGGCGGCCACACCGACGCCGACGTGGAGCTGGCCAAGTCCAACATCCTCCTCCTCGGGCCCACCGGTTGCGGCAAGACGCTGCTGGCCCAGACCCTGGCCCGGCTGCTCAACGTGCCGTTCGCCATCGCCGACGCCACCGCCCTCACCGAGGCCGGCTACGTGGGCGAGGACGTCGAGAACATCCTCCTCAAGCTGATCCAGGCCGCCGACTACGACGTCAAGAAGGCCGAGACCGGGATCATCTACATCGACGAGATCGACAAGATCGCCCGCAAGAGCGAGAACCCGTCGATCACCCGCGACGTCTCCGGCGAGGGCGTGCAGCAGGCCCTGCTCAAGATCCTGGAGGGCACCACCGCGTCGGTGCCGCCCCAGGGGGGTCGCAAGCACCCCCACCAGGAGTTCATACAGATCGACACCACGAACATCCTCTTCCTCTGCGGTGGGGCGTTCGCCGGCATCGAGAAGATCATCGAGAGCCGCACCGGCCACAAGGGCGTCGGCTTCGGTGCCGACCTGCGCCGTTCGGGCGAGAAGGACGTCGGCGTCATCCTGTCCAAGGTGCTGCCCGAGGACCTCCTGAAGTTCGGCCTCATCCCCGAGTTCGTCGGCCGCCTGCCGGTCATCGGTGCGGTCTCGAACCTCGACCAAGGCGCTCTGGTTCGCATTCTCGTGGAGCCGAAGAACGCTCTGGTCAGGCAGTACCGCAAGGTGTTCCAGCTGGACAACGTGGAGTTGGAGCTCAACCCCGACGCCCTCGAGGCGGTGTCCGAG
>DASZOE010000185.1:0-2618 GCA_035550945.1 Acidimicrobiales bacterium | reverse complement strand
ACCCGGGAGTGGGCGGCGGAGCTCGATCCGGACCGGCCCGTTGTCGTCTACTGCTACGACGCCCTCTGAGACCTCAGCTCCCGGGCAGCGTGCCTGCTCGAGCTCTACGGCTTCACCGAGGTGTACGACTACGCCGGCGGCAAGGTCGACTGGATGGGCTGGGGGCTCCCCACCGAGGGCGAAGACGGCCCATTCGTCGGGGAGCGGGTCACCGAAGTGCTCACCCTCGGTCCGGACGCCACCGTGGCCGAGGGTGAGGCGCGGCTGGCCGACGCCGACGCGGACGTGGCCGTCGTCGTCTCCGGGGGACTGGCCGTCGGTGCCGTCGAGCGCCAGGGCCTAGCCCAGGCGGGCGACGACGAACGCCTCCTCGACGTCATGGACCTGGTCCCACCCACCGTCCGGCCGAGCGAGACGGTGCCGGAGCTGGCCGCGTCGGGTGCCGACCGGGTCCTCGTCACCGACCCCGACGGACGTCTCCTGGGCGAGGCCCGCATCCAGACCGGGGAGGGAGGCGAGCCCGAGGGCGAGCGCTTCGGCGAGGAGCTCGACGACCTTCTCGAGGCCGCCCGCCAGCGGTTCGGTGACCGGGAGCCCGACGGCGACGAGTTCCGGGCCTTCCTGCGGGAGCGGCTCGTGTCGGAGGGCCGGGCCCCGGATGAGGCGGACCGGTTCCTGGCCGAGATGGACAGCGGTTCGGAGGACTGACCCCGGTCGAGGGACGGCCCCGCTATTGGCGGGCGATGCCCGCGGCCCGGAGGACCCGCGGCTTGACGCCGACGGCCCGCCAGGCCGCGTAGCTGAGACCCTTGCGGTCGCTGTAGGGCCGGGCCACCGCGATGAACCCCGCCTCGAGGGCCTCCATGTCGGCGGGAGCGCGGTCGGCCACGGCCTCGAGATAGCGGCGGACGATCCGGCCCTGCTCCCGCCCCTCGGCCAGTGCGGCCTTGTGCTCGTCGGTCATCGGACGGGGCGACCTCGCCGCCGCGGCTGCCGCCTGTCGTGCCACGGTTCGTCCTTTCTCGTGAGAGAGGCTGAGCGTGGAAGGGCCAGCGACCCTACCAACTCGGCCCCGCGGCACGACGGGCGAGACGGCCTCTTCCGTCGCCGACCGGCCTGTGTGCGCGAGGATGGCGCGATGAGCCAACAGGGATCGTCTCAGCAGTGGTGGTACGAGGACAGCGGGGAGACGAAGGGCCCGGTTGGAGCCGACGAGATCCGGTCCATGGTCGAGCGCGGTGCGCTGACCCGGGCCAGCCGGATCATCGCCGTGGGCTCCAGCGAATGGACCACTGTCGCCGCCCACGAGTCGGACCTGGGACTGTCGCCGGCGGCGTCCACCGGCATGCCGCCCCCTCCTACGACCGGCGGCTACCCGGCCTCGGCGCCGCCGCCGGCCTACGGGGCGGCCCCGCCGCCGGCGTACGGCGAGGCGGGCACCAGCGACAAGGACTTCCTCACGGCCCTGCTGCTCTCCATCTTCCTGGGCGGGTTGGGCGTCGACCGCTTCTACCTCGGCTACACGGGACTGGGCATCCTCAAGCTCGTCACGTTGGGCGGCTGCGGCGTGTGGGCGATCATCGACATCATCTTCATCGCCACCGGCAAGCTCAACGACGCCCAGGGGCGGCCGCTCAAGCGGAGTTGACCCTCGCCCAGCTGGCGGGGCTGGCGACGCCCGACGCCCGGGCCGTCGCCTTCGGCGGCGGCCTGGCCGTGCTCGCGGCCCTCGGTCCGGACCGGCTGGCGCGCCTGCCCAGCCCGTGCGTGGTGCGTCGGCTGTTCGGCCGGTGCCCGACGTGCGGGGTGACCCGGGCCGTCGCCGCGCTGGCGCGGGGCGATCTCTCACCCCGGCCCCGGCGGGGGCTCGGCGTCGTGGTGCTCGCGATCATCGCCGGGATCCTGGCCGACGACGTCCGCCGGCTCCGCTCCCGGCGGTAGGGGGCCCCACCCGCCGATCGCCCAACTGCCGCTCCGAGGGAGTGCTGGCGCGGGCGGGTGACCTAGCGAGGCCGGCGGACGCCCTTCTTCTTCGCCGCGCCCTTCTTGACGGCCCGCTTGGCCGCCTTCCTGGCCGGCGCCTCGGCCGTCGCCTTCCTGGGCGGCGCCTTCTTGGTCGCCGCCTTCTTGCGGGCCTTGGGCGCCGGGCGTGGTTGGGGCTCCGGTTCGGGCGCCGCCTCCGGCGCGGGCTCGGTCGGCTCGATGTCGTCACCCGGGGCCGAGCCCCAGGCCAGACGCCCCGACTCCAGGGCGCGGGCATCTCGGGCCTCGCCCCGGAGGACGTCCCACATGGGAAGCCCGGCCTCGCGCACCGCGGCCTGCCAGAGGCGCTGGGCGGTGAGCATGGCCCCGCCCGCGGTGTTGTCCTCCACCCACAGCTCGGCCTCGTAGGAGGTCGGCGAGCCGGCGACCACCGGGTAGTAGTCGGCGAGCTCCTCGGCGAAGGCGTCGAGATCCTCGGCGCCGATCTCGTCGGGGCCGTCGTCCGGCCCCTGCACCGCCTCGAGAATGACCACCCAGATGCCCATCGGTGGCCTGGGACGCTAGTTCGGAGCGGGCGACCGGGGCGACCCCACCCCTAGGGGCAGCCGGACCTGGAAGCGGGTGTCGCCGGGGGA
>DASZOE010000184.1:0-3206 GCA_035550945.1 Acidimicrobiales bacterium | reverse complement strand
CGGCCTTGGTGATCTCGCCCACCGGGAACAGGCACCGCGCCAGCTCCTCCTCCCCGACCACGTGGAGGACGTAGGACTGGTCCTTGGCCCGGTCGGCGCCCCGGAACAGCCGGGCCCGCCCGCCCGCGTGCACCACCCGGGCGTGGTGGCCCGTGGCCACCGCGTCGAACCCCAGCTGCTCGGCCCGGCGCAGGAGGCGGCCGAACTTGAGGTGGCGGTTGCACTCCACGCAGGGGTTCGGCGTACGCCCCGCGGCATGGCCGGCCACGTAGGGCGCGACCACGTGGGCGTCGAAGTCCTCGCCGAAGGCGAACACCCAGTGGTCGATGCCGAGCTGCTGGGCGACGCGCCGGGCGTCCTCGACGTCGGCCACCGAGCAGCACCCCGAGTCGGAGGGCCCGCCCCAGAGCTTCAGGGTGACGCCGGCCACCTCGTGGCCCTGCTCGACGAGGAGGGCGGCGGCCACCGAGGAGTCCACCCCGCCCGACATGGCGACCAGGACGCGCATCAGCCCGAGCCGACCAGGCGGGCGACGGACTGTGGCACGGCCGCCAACGCGGCCTCGACGTCGGCCTCGGTGGTGGTCGTCCCCAGCGTGAGCCGCAGCGACCCGAGGGCCCGCTCCCGGGGGACGCCCATGGCCGTGAGGACGTGGGAGGGCTCCATGGCGCCGCTGGTGCAGGCCGAGCCTGCCGACGCGCACACGCCCGCCCCGTCGAGCAGCACGAGGAGGGCCTCGGACTCGACCCCGCCGAAGGACAGGTGGCAGTTGCCGGCCACCTTCGCCGACCGGTCGCCGGTCTCCGCGCTCCCGGGCACGGCGGCCAGGAGACCGTCGGCCAGGCGGTCCCGGAGGGGCGCGACGCGGGCCACGGTGGCGGCCCGGCCGGAGACGGTGGCCTCCATGGCCGCGGCCATGCCCACAATGCCGGCCACGTTGTGGGTGCCGCTGCGCCGGTCGCGCTCCTGGCCCCCGCCCCACAGCAGGGGCGCGACGCTCACGCCCTCCCGCACCACCAGCGCGCCGACCCCCTTGGGTCCCCCGAACTTGTGGGCGCTCACCGCCACCAGGTCGGCGGGGGCGGCCAGGGTGGTCACGTCGAGCCACGGGAAGGCCTGGACGGCGTCGGTGTGGAGCACGGCCCGAGGAGCGCGCTCACGCACGAGGGCGGCGACCGCGGCCAGGGGCTGGACGGTGCCCACCTCGTTGTTGGCCAGCATCACCGACACCACGCTCACGTCGGGGTGCAGGAGCTCGGCCAGGGCGTCGAGGTCGACCACTCCCGAGGCCGTCACCGGCGCGAGGACGGACCCCGCAGGCCGGAGGTGCTCGCAGGCGTGGAGGACGGCGTGGTGCTCGATCGCGGAGCAGACCACCACGCCCGGCCGCACGGCGTGGGCGCCGGCCACTGCCAGGTTGTCGGCCTCCGTCCCACCGCCGGTGAAGACGACCTCGCCGGGGCGGGCCCCGAGGCAGGCGGCAACCACGTCGCGGGCCTCCTCCAGAGCCTTCCTGGCCTCCCGGGCCACGGCGTGCGATCCCGAGGGGTTGCCGAAGCGGTCGGTGAGGAACGGCAGCATGGCCTCGACCGCCTCGGGGTGCATCGGCGTCGTCGCCGCGTGGTCGAGATAGGCGGTCATGAAGACCAGGTTAGGGTCGCTGGCAATGAAGGGAGTCATCCTCGCCGGGGGCAGCGGCACCCGCCTGTACCCCCTCACGCGCATCACCAACAAGCACCTGCTGCCCATCTACGACCGGCCCATGATCAGCTACGCCATCGAGGCCCTCGTCAAGGCAGGCGTGAGCGAGCTGATGGTCGTCACCGGTGGCACCCACGCCGGCGAGTTCCTGCGCCTGCTCGGCAGCGGCCACGACCACGGCATCGACCGCCTGGTGTACGCCTACCAGGAGCGGCCGGGCGGCATCGCCGAGGCCCTCGGCCTGGCCCGCCGCTTCGTGGAGGACGACTCGCTCGTGGTGATGCTCGCCGACAACATCGTGGAGCGCTCGCTCGGGCCCGCGGTCGCCAACTTCCTGGCCCAGGAGAAGGGTGGCCGCATCCTGCTCTCCCAGGTGGCCGACGCATCCCACCTGTGTCACCTCGGTGTGCCCCAGTTCGACGACAAGAACGCGGTGGTGCGCATCGTGGAGAAGCCCGAGGACCCGCCCAGCCCCTTCGCGGTCACCGGGATCTACTTCTACGACCCCCAGGTGTTCGACGTGATCACCACCCTGGAGCCGTCCGGCAGGGGCGAGCTGGAGATCACCGACGTCAACAACTGGTACGTCGGCCAGGGGCTGATGGAGTGGGAGGTCCTCGAGGGGTTCTGGGGCGACGCCGGCGAGTCGATCGACGACTACTACGTCGTGAACGACTTCGTCCGCGCCCACGGCGCCAACAACGGCTAGGACCGGGTTGGAGTACGACGAGCGGCGGGCGGAGGGGTACGACCGCCGGCACGCCTCCCGGTTCGCCGAGGCCGAGGTCACCGCCGACTTCCTGGCCGGGCTGGTGGCACCGGGCTCTCGTGTGCTCGAGCTCGGGGTGGGGACGGGCCGCCTGGCCCTGCCCCTCGCGGCCCGGGGCCTGGAGGTCCACGGCGTGGACTCCTCCCCCGCCATGCTCGCCCGCCTGCGGGCCAAGGCGGGCGGAGAGGCGGTCGGGGTCGTGGAGGGCGACTTCGCCGAGGTCGGGACGATCGTGGAGGGCGAGTACGACCTCGTCCTCGTCGCCTTCAACTCCCTGTTCGAGCTGCTCGACCAGGACACCCAGTGCCGGTGCGTGTCCGGGGCCGGGGCCCGGCTCGCCGCCGGCGGCGTCTTCGTGGTCGAGGCCCTGGCCCCCGAGCTCACTCGACTGGAGCAGTCGCTCACGGTCACCGCCCTCGCCCCCGACGAGGTCGTGCTCCAGGCCACGAGCCACGACCCCGTGGCCCAGGTCGTGCGGGGCCACGACGTGGTGCTCTCCGAGGGGAGCGTGCGGCTCCTCCCGTGGGCCATCCGCTACGCGTCGGTGCCCGAGCTCGACCTGATGGCTCGCCTGGCCGGGCTGGAGCTTCGGGAGCGCTGGGGCGGCTGGGAACGGGAGCCGTTCACCGCCGCCAGCAGCCGCCACGTCTCGGTCTACACCAGGCCGGCGTGACCTAGGCTCGGCCCATCCCCCACGTCCGCGTCCGCACCTTCATCCGCGCCCCCCGCCCCGCCG
>DASZOE010000183.1:0-6821 GCA_035550945.1 Acidimicrobiales bacterium | reverse complement strand
CTCGCTGTGGGACTCGATGCGCGTCGTCGTCGATTACCTCACCGAGCACCAGCCCGACGCGCTGGCCTCCGCCACGCAGGCGTACCGCTGCTTCGAGCCGTACGCCGAAGACCCGCAGCAGTACGCCTGGGCGACCCGCATGGTGCCCGCGTCCTGCGAGGAGGAAGTCATCCGGCTGCTCATCGAAGTGCGCGGCCGCGCCGGGTCGCTGGACGAGGATCCGGAGGCGGGGCTCGACGCCCGCCAGAGCGCCGAGGTCATGGCCGGTGCCGAGCGCTACTACCGCGCCATGGTGCGCGCCGACGCGGAGTCGTGGAACGTCCGCGACTGCCACATGGCCGACACCCTCGACCGTCTCGTCGCCCACCACCACCCGGCCGCCAAGGCGGTGGTGTGGGAGCACAACACCCACATCGGCGACGCCCGGGCCACCGACATGGCCGCCCACGGCATGGTCAACGTTGGCCAGCTCGTCCGCGAGCGCCACGGCGACGACGACGTGGTGCTGGTGGGCTTCGCCGGCCACCACGGTTCGGTGATCGCCGCCGACGCCTGGGGAGCCGGGATCCGGGTGATGGACGTGCCACCGGCGCCGCCGGGCAGCCACGAAGACCTTCTTCACCAGGCGGTCGGCCAGAACGCAGTGCTGGTGTTCCCGCCCGACCGGCCGGGCCGGTGGCTCACCGGCCGGCGGGGCCACCGGGCCATCGGCGTCGTCTACCACCCGGAGGCGGAGCGGTTCGGCAACTGGGTGCCGACCGTGATGGGCCGCCGCTACGACGCCCTGCTGTCGTTCGAAGCGACCGAGTCTCTCCACCCGCTCCATCTGGAGGCCGCCCAGCCCGCCGCCGAGCAGGAGACCTTCCCGTGGGGACGCTGACCAGCCAGGCCACCGTCATCGGCGGCGCCCGCTGCCCGGCCACCGCCTCACCGGAACCGAGCTTGCGACACGGGCCCCGCGGCCACGCCGGCACCCTCGGTCACCGCGCCGATCTCGGTGCGTTTCAGGATCGTGGACGAGGAAGGAGAGACCTTGCGGGCGCCGGCCTGCCGGCACCGGGGAACCCGGCGCGAATGCCCGAGGCAGTTGGCGGTCTCGGCGCCGGACCATGCGGTAACAGGTGGGTAACCATTTCCACGCTCTGATTGCCGGCCGGACACCCAGGGTACGGCGCGCGGGTGCGCCGCCGGCCTTCCCCCGTCGTCGGTCATCCCGCCACCCGGCGTCCAACCGTGGCGCAGTCGGAGCGCCAGCGGCAAGGGGAGGGTCACGTCGAGAGGCCCTACGCTTCGCGCCCTACAGCGTCGAAGTTCCGCCAAGGGACTCGTGACGTGGGCGACCGGCTCACTCCTAACCAGGCCCTGGCGCGCGGGCTGGCTGTTGCCTTGCTCGGCGCGATCGCCGCCATCCACATCATGTGGATCCCGCACAAGCTGTCCGAGGCGCCCTACATGGGCGTGCTGTTCATCGCCTTGGCGGTCGCCTGCGCCGCCGGGGCCGCCTTTCTCAGTCTCGCCGGCCCCCGCCTGACGCCCGCCGCCTGGAGCTTGGCCGCCTTCTTGGCGGCGGCACCGCTCGCCTCATATGTTTCGAGCCGCCTCGTGGCTTGGCCCCAGCAGCGCGAAGTCGTGGGGTCGTGGGGCAGCCCGCTCGGTACTCCGTCTGTGCTGGCGGAAGGCGCACTGCTGGTCCTGGCGGTGGCGGCGCTGTCAGGGGCACTCCGGGAGCCATCGGTGCGCCAGGCGAGCCATTCGGAACGCAGAGCTGCTTGACCAGGAGTGGACATGGGGATGCACAGGAAGCTGGCGGTGGTCGGTGTCGTGTTCGTCTCGGTGGTGCTAGCGCTCGCCCTCGCTCCCTCTGCCTCGGGACACGAAGGGTCCAACGGGTCGAGCGAACGGAACGGCCAAGGACCGGCTACGAACACCGGCACTGGTGGGCGGCAAGGCCAGTCCGGCGATGGACACCAGCACGACTCGATCTCGCCAACGCCGGAGTACATGTTGCTCCCTGCCGTCGGATCTGCGCTGGTGATCACCGCCGGCGGGGCGGCGGTCCTCTGGAGACGGACCACGGCTGACGGGCGCGCGTAGCGGCCCCGTGCGGGCCCGCCGCTCAGCCGCTGCTGACGGAGCCGCGACGGACACCTTCGGATCGTCGCCCCCAGGGAAGGGATGAGCCCGATGCCCTCGTGGGTGCCGCGCTGGATGCGCTGGACCTTCCCTCTGGCCGTCACCGCCGCCGTGGTGGCGTTCGTCATCTCGCCCCAGCTCGGCGAGGCTGAGCACGCTTGGGACGTCGCTCGACGCATCAACCCGTGGCTCCTCTTCGCCGCGGTTGCCGCTCAGCTGGCCGCCGTCGCGTGCCAGGCGGAACTGACACGGACCGTGCTTCGCCACGAGTGCCGTCCCACGTTCGCCAGCGCCGTACGGGTGGAGGTGGCGACGATGGCCGTGAGCCACACCGTGCCGGGCGGGACCGCAGCCGGCACCGCGGTGGCCTACCGACTGCTGACCGAGGACGTGCGGATTCCCAGGAGCGAGGCGGGGTTCGCACTTGCCATACGGGGTGTGGGCTCGGCCGTCGTCCTCAACGTGATCCTCTGGCTGGCCCTGCTCGTCTCGATCCCCGGAAGGGGCTTCGACCGTTTGTACACGGTGGCAGCAGGTCTCGGCGTCCTCCTGATAGGCGGCGTCGGCCTCGTCGTCTGGCTGCTGATGCGAGGCGGACGGCGGGTGCAGCGATGGGTGAGCACGTTGGCCGCCCGGCTGCCCGTGCTCGACCCGGAAGGCATCAGCGAAGCCCTGCGGCAGGCGGCAGCCCACGTCGCCGATTTCGTGCGGGACCGTCGACTCGCGTTGGTGTCAGCCGTGTGGTCCGCCGGCTACTGGCTCTTCAGCGCCGCCTCGCTGTGGATCGTCCTCGCCGCTCTCGGGCAGGTGATGCGCGCCCAAGAACTCCTGGTCGCGTTCGGGCTGGCCAACGTTCTCGCCGCTCTGCCCGTCACCCCTCGCGGGCTCGGGCTGGTGGAGGGCGTGCTCATCCCGTCGCTCATCGGCTTCGGCGTCCCGGGCGGGACGGCGACCGTCGCTGTGCTCGGGTGGCGGCTCTTCTCGTTCTGGCTACCCATTCCACTGGGAGGGCTCGCCTACGCGTCGCTGAAGGTCGTCGAGCCCGGCACCACCGAGGATGCGGCCTCCGGCAAGGAATCCCGCTGGAGGCTGGGCGACATGGCTGACGCCGTGCGCAGCGAGGTCGGCAGTCTGGGCGACTGGGCTCACCGCCACGGTCTTCGCCTCAGGGAGCACGACTGACACGGGACCGCTGGTCGAGTAGGCCAGAGCGAAGCTCGATCGCCTTTTCACGGGCGCGCCGAGCCCGGCGCCGTCGGCGCGGTCGGGCCGCGGCCGGGGCCGTCGGACGGCGTCAGTCCCGCTCCCACTCCTCCAGCTCGCGGCCTTTGGTCTCGGGCAGCAGGGAGAACAGGGCGGCGGCAGCGGCGGCCGGCGGGAACAGGGCCAACGCGGCGCGGCCGAACTCCTCATAGGCGTCGGCCATGGCCCCGAAGGCCATGAGCCCCACCACTGCGCCGACGACGCCGGCCGCCACCGACCACCCAGCCACTGCCGCCCGGACCTCGGTCGGGAAGAGCTCGGCGGCCATGGCTCCGGCGGCGGGGGCGAACATCGACCCGGCGGCGACGGCGCCGAGGTAGCCGGCGACGACAGCCGCCCTGGCACCGCTGTACGTGACGATCCCCGCTACGGCCATCATCCCCATGGCCATGGCCCCCGTCCCGCGCCGCCCGAGCGTGTCCGCCGCCCATCGCCCGAGGAGGAGCCCGGCGAGCCCGGCGGGGGCGGCGGCGACGACCATCCCCGCCGTTGCCGCCGCGGACAGACCGAGGACGTTCTCGGCGTAGACGAACACGAAGCTGTTGGCCGGGCCGGTGATGAGGGCCACGGCGAACACGAGGGCGGCGACGACGCCAAGACGGCGGCGGAAGGGCGCGCCCATCGCGCCGAGCACTGGGAGGGGTCTCTCCTCGCTGGCCCCCGCAGCCCGGAAACGGTCGGGCTCGCTGACGCGGCGGGCGGCGAAGGGCACGAGCAGCGCGGGCACCAGCGCGAGGGCGAACACGCCCCGGAAGCCGATGACCCCGGCGGCCGGTCCTCGGACAACGGCGATGAGTCCGGAACCGATGCCGTAGGCGGCGGCGAGGAGAGCGATCGCCTTGGCCCGGTCCGCCGCCCCGGTCTGCTCCGCGGCGCTGACCTCGCCGATGGTGTCGGTCGCAGTGAGTAAGGGGCGACTGGCGGCGAAGACGGCGACGAACCACCAGTACGTCGGGCTGAGCGAGGCGGCCGCGGTGAGCACGAGCCCGGCGGCACAGAACAGCAGGAGGGTCCGACGACGCCCGACGCGGTCGGCCAAGCCGGACAGCGGCAGGCTGAGCAGCGAAGCCACCCGGATGATGGCGAGACCCACTCCGAGGGCGGTACCCGACAGCCCGGCCCGCTCGGCGATCGTGTCGCCGTTCCGCACCTCTCCGAGCGACTCGGCCACGTCGCCCAGGGCAGCGACGGCCCCGAACTGGCCGAAGCCCGCGGCCAGGACGAGGAAGGCGACGGCGACGACGGGCGGCTTGAACCACTCGTGCAGGCGGAGGCCGCCGGGTTCAGGGAAGCTCAAGGTCGGCGATCAGGCGTCAGCGCGGAGGCTCGCCATCCACGAGGAACGGTGGCGCCACCTCCACCAGCTGGTCGGGGGGTGTCGGTGACGGCATGGCGCCAGTCCTTCATGGTGGGCTCCGGCGACGCACCTAGCCGCCGGCCAACCTTCCTCCGCCCGCCTTGACCACCCGGGCTGTCATCTCCTCGAGGGCAGCGGGCTCCGGGTAGGACTGCTGGGACCCATATCGGGTGACGGCACACGCGGCCGCCGCCACTGCCGTTGCCGCGCCGTCGACAGGGTCGCAGCCGGCGAGCAGCGCCCACGCCAGACCGCCAGCGAAGGCGTCACCGGCACCTGTCTTGTCGATGACGTCGACCCCGGGCGGGCCTGGGACGACGACCCGGCGGTCGGCGGTCACGACCGCGCACCCTCCCGAATCCATCTTCACGTACGCGGCGCTGGTGCCCGCCTCCCGCAGCGCCTCGGCTGCTGACATCGCTCCCTCCTCGCCCGACGCGTCGATGCCGGTGAGCTCCTGGGCCTCGCGGTGATCGGGAGTCAGGTGGTCGACCATGGGCAGGAGGTCGTCGGGTACCCGATCGGTCGGCGAGGGGTCGAGCACGACGGTGAGGCCACGGTTCCGCGATGCTCGGACGGCGCGGTCGACGACCGCAACGGGCACCTCCATGTCGGCGACCAGCACGGAGTCGGACGACATGTCGGCGACCTCGTCGTCGACCGGGTCGTCGTCGGGCCACGCGTCGTTGGCGTTGGGCGCCAGCACGATCGTCTTGTCGCCTCCCGGCTCGACGAAGATGGCCGACACGCCGGTCATGCCGGACGCCCGTCGGACGCGGGCGACGTCGACCCCGGCGTCGCGAGGGCCGGCGAGGGCCTGTCCAGCCAGGTCGTCGTCGCCGGTGCATCCCAGCAGCCGCGTGCCCGCTCCCAGGTTCTGGACGAGAACCGCGACATTGGCCGCCTTTCCCCCGGAGGTCCTCAACAAATCCCGGCCGAGCAGCGTCCCCGGGCCCTGAGGCGCCGTTCCGACCCGCATCTGGAAGTCGGCGTTGACGCTCCCGAGGGAGAGGACGCCCCTCACGCCTCGGCCCTCAGCGCCAGACGCTCTCCCGCAGCGAGCTGCTGTCGGGCGAGCGGGGCTCCTTCCGCGCCCACCCAGACGGCGACATCGGTGTTGCCGGCCCCGGCGCGCCGGACCTCGGCGACGAACCGGCGGCGCCGCCACTCGAAGGGGACGCGCACGCGCTCCCACCCCGGTAGGAGCCGCGGCGTGATCGACAGGTTCGAGGCCGTGACTTCCAGTCCGGCGACGCCGCCGACCACCGCCTGCCACAGGCCGCCCTCGTTCGCGATGTGGACGCCGTGCTCCGCCTTGCCGATGTCGTCGCCTCGTTCCAGCGACGCCGCCGCGTGGAGCAGGTCGAGGGCGACGTCCTCCCGACCGAGGCGAGCTGCGACTGCGGCATGGACCGAGCGGCTCAGGCTGCTGGCGTGATCGCATCGAGGCCCGTAGTAGTCGAAGTTGCTGGCCACGGCATCGGGGCCGACCTTGTCGGCCAGCACGTGGCACAGCAGTACGACATCGGCCTGCTTGACGATCTGCGTGTTGGCCACGCCCTCCCGTCCCAACGCCCTCTGCAGGGATCGGTCGCCGTCGCCGAACTCACGCGGGTTCACGTCCTCCAATGTGAAGTAGCCCGCGAACTCCTCGATCAGCCCGGTCGCCGGATGCTGGCCCCGGACGACCCCCGCGGCCACGTCCGCCCACCCGTCGACCTCGTCGCTGGTTAGACCGGTCGATGCCTGAACGGCCCGCCAGTCGTCAGGCCGCTCGCGCTGTAGCCACACCGCCGTCCTTCGGCCGACGTCTAGCGTGTGGGCCGCCATCCAGTTCGTGTAGGCGCTGTCGTCCACGTGCTCGTGGTACTCGTCGGGCCCCATGATGTCGGTGATGTGGCCTCGGCCGCCTTCGTCGTGGTCGATCCGGGAAGCCCAGAACCGCGCCGTCTCCACCAGCATTTCCGCGCCCGCCGTCGCGAAGAAGTCGTCGTCCCCCGTCACCTGCCAGTACTGCCACGTGGCGTAGGCCACCGCTGCCGAGACGTGGTGTGCGCGCCGCCATGTG
>DASZOE010000182.1:0-5991 GCA_035550945.1 Acidimicrobiales bacterium | reverse complement strand
CGCGGCGATGGCGCCGGCAACCAGGCCGGACACGGCCGTCCGGGTGCGCGGAGGGGCACGGCGGCGGGCGACCAGGCACCAGTACGACAGGCTGAGCATGTACAGCGGCACGAACACGGCCGAATCCAGGACCAGCGTGCGGCGGAGGTCGCGCAGTGACTCGTCGTCACAGGGGTCCGGCGTGCGGTCGCCGTCGCGATCCTCGGTGTCGCTCAGCACGTCGGCGGCCCTGTCCACCGTACGGGCCAGCTGGAGGTCGATCATGTCGCCGCCCCTGGCGCAGGCCGGCATCCGGGTGGTGCGGGACCACATCGAGAAGGTGATCCCCGTGACGACGACTCCCACCAGCAGGAACCCGATCAACGCCCCGCGGTCCCTTCGAGCGGTCGTCACCGACCCAGCCTCCCACCAGGAGTGGCGCCCGTGCCCCCGGTATGCCCTCTCGCTAGGGTGGGGCTCACGGACGCGAGGGGGGCGGGCATGGCGACCACCGGGGCGGAGAGCTCTTCGTCGACCGCCACCTGAGCGATGGAGGTGCTGTCGAGCCGGGTCATCTACGGATCGCCCCACTTCGATTCGCTCCGGCGCTTCTACGAGGATGTCCTCGGCCTGCACGTGTACCGCGAGTACGGGCCCAGAGAGGAGATCCTCGGGGTGGTGTTCTTCCTCGGCGGCGGCTTCCTCGAGATCAAGCGGGCCTCCACCGCCTCGCCGCCCGTCACCCTTTGGCTCCAGGTGCGAGACGCCGGAGCCGAGGAGAGGCGCCTACGAGACGCAGGAGTCGAGGTGACGAAAGGGGTGGCGAGGATGCCCTGGGGCCTGGTCGAGAGCTGCGTCCAGGACCCGGCGGGAAACGACCTCCACCTCGTCGAGGTCCCCGATGACCACCCTCTCCGCCACCGGCCCTAGCCCCCGAGGCGTCGTCTCGCCGCTCTCGGTGCTAGGACAGCGTCGTGACCGGGACGGCGAGGGAGATCGGGACCGTCTACGAGGTACTGGAAGCCCTCGACCAGATCATCGCCCGAGCGATCCAGGCCGGCAGCCGCACCGGCTACTTCGCGGCCATCTACCGCACGGTGACGGCCAGGGTGGCCGAGGGCATCGCCTCCGGGGTCTTCGACGACGGCCCCCGCATGGAACGTCTCGACGTCGCCTTCGCCACCCGCTACATCTCGGCGCTCGACCTCTACGAGCACGGCGGCCGGCCCACCCGCTCGTGGGAGCTCGCCTTCGCAGCCGCCGAGAGCCCCCGCCCGAGCGTCCTCCAGCACCTGTTGGTGGGCATCAACGCCCACATCAACCTGGACCTGGGCATCGCCGCCGCCGAGACCGCTCCGGGGCCGGCCCTGCCCGGGCTCCGCCGCGACTTCGACCGCATCAACGAGATCCTGGCCATGTTGGTGGACGGCATCGGACACGACCTCGCCGAGATCTCCCCGTGGATCGGGCTGCTGGAGCGCCTCGGCGGCCGCCACGACGACGAGGTCGTGCGGTTCAGCATCGAGGTGGCCCGCAGCGAGGCGTGGCGGTTCGCCACCGAGCTGGCCCCGCTCAGCCGCGACGCATGGGGAGGGCCGATCGGCGCTCGGGACGCCCGGACGGCCCGCCTCGCCAAGGTGGTGCTGAACCCTGGCCTGCTCTCGGTCGGGCTCCTCCTGATCCGGGCTCGTGAGAGCACCGACGTGGGCCGCAACATCGAGGTGCTCACCCGGGTCCGGCCACCGGAGCTGCACGAGGTGGAGTCCCGTGTCCGTCAGGAACGAGCTTCGCGGGAGTGAGCTCTCAGGAAAGACGCTCCACCCGGAGCTCGTCGCCGTCTTGGACGACGAGCACCCCGTCCCCCTTCGACATGGGCGTCACCACCTCACCGGTGAGACCGAGCACGGCGGCCTCGTTGGTGGGGCTGTGGCCGACGACGAGGGCCCGGCCTCCCTCGGGCAGGCGATCGAGCACCCGGCGGAGGGCGGCGCCGAGCGTGGCCGAGTCCTTCTCCACCAGCTCGGGATCGGCCGAGCGCAATGCGGCGAGCTCGCCGCTTCCGGCCTCCTTGTAGGCGGCCTTCCACCGGTCCTCGGTCGCCGACCGCAGCCCGTCCTCCACCAACACGCCGCCCGGCACCTTCTGGCCCAGAGCGGCCAGGAAGCAGGCCAGGGTCTGGGTGGCCCGTTGCGCCCCGCTGGAGACGAGCATCTGGTAGTCGCCAGCGAGCCGCGCGCCGATCTCCATGGCGGCGTGGACGCCGTCCGCCGAAAGAGCGTCGCCTTCGTCGTCGGTGTGCCGCCTGAGCTCCACGTACTTGGCCACGTCGCCTCCTCACCGCAGCTCCGCCATGGGCGCCTCCCAGGCTACGGGCCAAACCGGCCACCTCACACCTCGCCCTCCCCCGGGCGTCCCCCCGAGCAGCACTTCAGCATGGCGGAGCTCCGTATCCCCTCGTCCCGCTCGCCTCACTCGCCCTCGCTACCCCCCCTGCGCCGGCTCCTCGAGGAGCTCATCACGGAAGGTGCCGGGCGTCATGAGCTCCTCGGTGTCGGTGGCGAGCTTCATGTACTCGGCGTCGGCGCGTCGGGCCGCCCGCTCTCGCTCGAAGGCATCGAGGCTCGGGTACTCGGCGATGACGATGACCTCACTCGGGGTGCCGACGACCGGTGTCCAGATGGTGCTCACCGCCCAGCCGCGGGCTGACTCGAGGGCGCTGATCTGGCGGGACAGGTCCACGAACTGGCGGAGCTGTCCGTAGCGGACCTCGCAGCGGTAGTGGTGTCGGTACATTCCCCACTCCTCTCCCCTGCGGCCGGAGGGCGACCGTGTCTCCACTGTGCGTCAGCCACACGGAGTCGGCAAGGCGGATCAACGCAGGGGGAACGGCGGCTGCGACCACCAGGGCGAGTCGTCGACGGTGATCTCTTCCACCCATTTGACCCACCAGAACCCCCGCCGGCCGGGGGCGACGAGGCGGGCCGGGAAACCGTGCCCGGCCGTGAGCCCGGCCCCGCCCACGCTGGTGGCGACGAGCAGCTGTTCGGCGTCGCGGCCGGGGAACCTCCGGCTGTAGCCCGTGACCGAGCGCACTTCGATGCTGCGCCCCGCGGGGACGCCGGAGGCCGCCAGCAGGCGGTCGACGCGCAGGCCGCCCCATCGTTGCTCCGCGTACCAACCACCGGTGCAGTCGAGGGTCGCGACGACCTCGTCGGCGGCCAGGCTCTCGAGCTCGTCGCGTGACCACAGACGCTCCCCGACCCGGAGCCGCCACCCCTCGCCGTCGACGGGCGGGACCTGGTCGAAGAGCCACTGGGTCACCGGCATCCCGGTGGGCTGGAGCGAGCCTCGCTCCAGCGAGCGCGTCGCCGCCCGACCGGCGTGGGGCAGAGCCACGGTGACCGCCGCCGACCCCCCGACGAGGAGCCCGCCACGGAGCAGCGTCCGCCGCCCGAGGTCGGTGCCTCGGGGCCGGACAGGGCGGTAGGCGATGTGCCACAGCACGAGGGGAAGGGCGGCCAGCGCGGCCCCGACGTGGATCTGCATCACCAGCACCGGCCCGGCCCGGCGGGCGCCGGCCCGGTGGGCGAAGCCGCTGACCAGCGCGACGGCGACGAGCACCGCCAGTGCCAGCGACGGCAGGGCTGCCGCCAGTCCTCGGCGGTGGACACCCCGGCGGCTGACCACCGACTTCCACCGCGCCATTGCGACGATGGCCACGCCCACCGTCCCGTGCACGATCGTCGGCCACTGCGTCCATCCCGAGCCGATCCCCCACATGAGGAGGCCGCTGACGAAGGCCCCGACGAGGAGCAGGAGCAGCGCCAGGTTGGTGCGCCGGCCGGCCACGCTCCGGAGCATCCTCAGATCCCGAGGATGGCGTCCAGTCCCACGGTGACGCCGGGCCGGTCGGCCACGGCCTTGACGGCCAGGAGCACGCCGGGCATGAACGAGTCCCGGTCGTAGGAGTCGTGGCGGATGGCCAGGCTCTGGCCGGTGGTGCCGAACAGCACCTCGTGGTGGGCGACGAGGCCCTTCAACCGCACGGAGTGCACGCGGATCCCTCCGGGGACCACCCCCCCGCGGGCTCCCTCGGCGGCGATCGACTCGGTGGGGTCGGGCGCCCACTCGCCGGAGGCGTCGGCGATCCGGGACGCGGTCAGCATCGCCGTCCCGGAGGGCGCGTCGATCTTGCGGTCGTGGTGGAGCTCGATGATCTCGGCCGTCTCGAACCAGGGGGCGGCCAGCTCGGCGAAGCGCATCATCAGCACCGCGCCGATGGCGAAGTTGGGGGCGATGAAGCAGTTGCTGGACGTGAAGCGCCGGGAGAGGTCGTCGACGTCCCCGGCCGTCAAGCCCGTCGTGCCCACCACCGCGTGCACGCCGTGCGCGGCGCACCAGGCCAGGTTCCCGCGGGCGGCGTCGACGTTGGTGAAGTCGACGGCGACCTGCACGCGGGCGTGGGCCAGGGCCTCGGCGTCTCCGGCGATCTGGCCCGGGACCTCGGCGCCTGTCACGTGACGCAGGTCGATGCCGGCGTGGAGCGGGTCGACGCCGACGGCGAGCTCGAGCTCGGGATCGGTGGCGACGGCCCGGCACACGACCGAGCCCATGCGGCCGCCGGCGCCGAACACGCCCACGCGGATCGTCATCGGGCCACCGCCACGGCCGTAGGGTACCGGGCTAGGCGACGCGTGCCGAGAAGGCGTCCTCTGGGAACGGACCGACCACGGCCAGCACCCGCTGTCCGCCGGCGACCCGCTCGATGACCCGGCGCAGGTCGTCGCGCCTGACCGACTCGGTGCGGGCGACGAGGTCCTCGAAGGTCATCACCGTGCCGTGCACCAGCTGGCTGCGGCCGATGCGGCTCATGCGCCCGGCCGAGTCCTCGAGAGAGAGCGCCAGCGATCCCTTCACGTGGCCCTTGGCCACCCGCAGCTCGTGGTCGGTGACCTCCTCCTCGAGCAGGCGGTCGAGCTCACGGTCGATGAGGTCGAGCACCTCGTCGACCCGCGCCGGCGAGGTCCCCGCGTAGACGGCGAGGGAGCCGCTCTCGAGGTACGCGGCCCGGTAGGAGTACACGGAGTAGACGAGGCCCCGCTTCTCACGGATCTCCTGGAACAGCCGGCTCGACATGCCCCCGCCGAGGATCTGGTTCAGGACCGAGAGGGCGAAACGGTCGTCGTCCTCACGGGCGAGGGCCCGGCAGCCCACGACCACGTGGGCCTGCTCGGTGGGCCGGTGGCTCACGATCACGCCCCTGGCGGGGGCCAGCGGCGGCTGGGCGCGGGGCGGCCGATCTCCGGAACGGCCCGCGAACCGCTCCTCGATGCCGGCCACGACCCGGTCGTGGTCGACGTTGCCGGCGGCGGCCACGACGATGGCCTGGGGCCGGTACAGGGCCTCGAAGTAGGCGGCGATGTCGTCGCGGGTCATGGCCGTGATCGTCGACCGGTCGCCGAGCACCTCACGACCGAGAGGATGGCCCGGGTACAGGGCCTCGGCGAAGAGCTCGTGCACCAGGTCGGACGGCTCGTCCTCGTGCATGAGGATCTCCTCGAGGATCACCTGGCGCTCGGCCTCGATCTCCTCGGGGCGAAAGGCGGGCGCCCACATGATGTCGGAGAGGATGTCGAGGCCCAGGTCGAGGTCGTCGTCGAGGAGACGGGTGTAGAAGGCGGTGTACTCCTTGGTGGTGAAGGCGTTCATGTCGCCTCCCACCGCCTCGACGGCCTCGGCGATGTCGCGAGCGCTGCGCGTCGCGGTGCCCTTGAAGAGCAGGTGCTCGAGGAAGTGGGAGGCCCCGGCGACAGCCGGCTCCTCGTCGCGGGAGCCGGCGTCGACCCAGAAGCCGATGCTGGCCGAGTGCGAGCCGGGCATGGCCTCGGTGACCACGTCGATCCCGCTCGCCAACGACGTCGTCCGGATCATCGTCGGAGCGCTGCCTCCCCTTCGCCGCGGGCCATTCCCGAGATGGGCACCGTCAGCGGCGCGGGCCGGAGCGGCGACGGT
>DASZOE010000181.1:0-8172 GCA_035550945.1 Acidimicrobiales bacterium | reverse complement strand
GGCCGGGGCCCGCGGGGGGGCTCGGAGAGGACCGCCGCGTCCTGGGCCACCGGCGGCGGGCTGCCGTCGCCGGCCAGCACCCAGGTGTCCTTGCTGCCCCCGCCCTGGCTCGAGTTCACGATCAGGCTCCCCTCGCGGAGGGCCACCCGGGTCAGCCCGCCGGGCACGACCCACACCCGCTCGCCGTCGTTGACCGCGAAGGGGCGCAGGTCGACGTGCCGGGCCCGGAGGCGCTCGCCCACGCGGGTGGGAACGGTCGACAGCCGCACCGTCTCCTGGGCGATCCAGCCCCGCGGTCGGGCCTGCACCTCCTGGCGGGCCTTCTCCAGCTCGTCGGCGTCGGCCTGGGGACCGACGACCAGTCCGACGCCGCCCGAGGCGTCGACCGGCTTGAGGACGAGGTTCTCGAGCCGGTCGAGCGCGACGGCGAGCTGATCGGGGTCCTCGAGGCGGTACGTCGTGACGTTGGGCAGGATCGGTGACTCGCCCAGGTAGTACTCGATCATGTCGGGGACGTAGGTGTAGACGAGCTTGTCGTCGGCCACCCCGTTGCCCGCGGCGTTGGCGATGGCCACGTTGCCGGCCCGGGCCGCGTTGATGATCCCGGGACAGCCCAGCATCGAGTCGGTGCGGAACTGGAGCGGGTCGAGGTACTCGTCGTCGATGCGGCGGTAGACGACGTCGACCCGCTGCTCGCCCGTCGTGCTGCGCATGTACACGTGGTTGTTCCGGCAGACGAGGTCGCGGCCCTCGACCAGCTCAACTCCCATCTGGCGGGCGAGGAAGGTGTGCTCGAAGTAGGCCGAGTTGTAGACGCCGGGGGTGAGCACGACGACGGTGGGGTCCGGGGAACCGGTGGGAGCGGCCGCCCGCAGGGCCTCGAGCAGGCGGGCGGGGTAGCTGTCGACGGGCCGCACCCGGTGGCTCGCGAACAGCTCGGGGAAGACCCGGGACATGGTGCGGCGGTTCTCGACCACGTAGGAGATGCCCGAGGGCGTCCGCAGGTTGTCCTCGAGGACGCGGAAGATGCCGTCGCTGCCCCGCACCACGTCGACGCCGGCCACGTGGATGCGGACGCCGTTCGGCGGCAGGACGCCGAAGGCGGGACGATGGAAGTGGGTGGAGCTCGTAACCAGGGCGGTGGGCACGACCCCGTCGGCGAGGATCTGGCCGCCGCCGTAGATGTCTGACAGGAAGGCCTCGAGGGCCCGCACCCGCTGGGCGACGCCCGACTCCAGCACGGCCCACTCCTGGGGGTCGAGGACGCGGGGCACGAGATCGAGCGGGAACGGCCGCTCCTCGCCCGAGAGCGAGAAGGTGATGCCCTGGTCGCGGAACGCCCGGTCGCTGGCCGCGCAGCGCCGGTCGAAGTCCTCCAGGGACAGCGCCTGGAGCGACTCGTGCAGGGAGACGCACGCGTCACGCGGCACACCTGGGCCCTCGAACATCTCATCCCAGGTGTCGCTGCTGTAGTCGTCCAGCAGGTCACCCACCACCCCTATGGTTAGCAGCCGCCCGTTTCCGTGGGGTTACATGGGCGTAGCGAGAGGCCATGCCGGGCCTCGAGGGACCGAGTTCACACGATCGTGACACGCCGTCGACCGGACGTTCACAGCCGGGGGCCAGACTCAGTAGCCATCCCTCGGTCGCCGGTCTGCGTGACCAGAACGCAGAAGCCGGTCTGCGTGACCAGAACGCAGAAGACGGGGGAAGGGGAGCGATGCGCATCAGGGTGGGCTGCGAGTTCGAGTACGAGGCCGCGGGCCCCGCGCCCTCGGTCTGGCAGGTCCGCCCCCGGCCGGACGGCGCCCACCGGGTCCTCACCGAGAGGTGGGAGCCCCCCGCTCCCTCCCGGCGCTTCCTGGACGGCTTCGGGAACGTGGGCGACCGGCTCACGCTGCCGGAGGGTGCCTCCACCGTGCGCTACGACGCCGTCGTCGAGGTGCCGGGGACCTTCGATGCGGCCGACAAGGAGGCGGGCCACATGCCGGTGGAGGAGCTTCCTGACGACGCCCTCGCCTACCTCCTGCCCAGCCGCTTCTGCTGGCCCGACGTGCTCCACGACGAGGCGTGGGAGCTCTTCGGCGACGTCCCGCCCGGGTGGGCCCGGGTCCAGGCCGTCTCCGACTGGGTGCACGAGAACATCGACTACCAGATGGGCTCCTCGACGCCCCTCACCACGGCCAAGGACATCTTCGACAGCCGCACCGGCGTCTGCCGGGACATGACCCAGCTCGGCATCAGTCTCTGCCGGGCCCTCAACGTCCCGGCGCGCTACGTCTCCGGCTACCTGCCCGACATCGCCGTCGAGCCCCCCGACCTGCCGATGGACTTCTGCTCGTGGCTCGAGGCCTACCTGGAGGGCACCTGGTTCACGCTGGACCCCCGCAACAACGAGCCCCGCATCGGCCGGGTGGTGATCGCCCGGGGACGCGACGCGGCGGACACGGCCATGGTCACGACCTGGGGGTCGGCGGTCCTCAACCGCATGGCCGTCTGGGCCGACGAGGCATCCGATGAGAGCGACGAGGAGGCAGATGGCTGAGCTGGCTGCGCTGGCCCTGCTCGACGATCGGGCCGTGGTGTGGGCCGAGGTCGACTCCGTCACCTACCTGCTCCACCAGACCTACCGCTACGAGTACGACGGCCCGGTGCGCGACCTGCGGCACCGGCTCATGGTCCTGCCCCCGGCCGGCCACGGGGAGCAGCGCCGGGTCGACCACGACCTCGCCGTCCGGGGGTGTGCGTCGCGCGCGAGCGTCGGCTGCGACCCGTTCGGCAACGCCGTGATCGAGGTGCGGGCCGACGAGGTGGCCGCGGCCGTGGAGTTCGAGTCGTGGGCCGTGGTCCGGCGGGCGGGCTCCGACGCCACCGTCCCCGTGCCCGCCTCCGCGCTCGTCGATCCTCGTCTCCTCCGCCCGACGCCGCTGACCCGGCCCGACGCCCGGCTGGCCCGGGTGGCGCGCGAGCTGGCCGCTGCCGGCGGGGGCGCTCTGGCCCTCGCCGAGCGGGTGTGTGCCTGGACGCGGTCCTCGCTCGTCTACCAGTGGGGCGTCACGACTGTGCGGACCACCGCGGTCGAGGCCCTCGCCGGCGGCGTCGGCGTGTGCCAGGACTACGCCCACGTCATGCTGGCCGTGTGCCGGGCCGCCGGGCTCCCCGCCCGCTACGTCTCCGGCCATCTCGTCGGCGAAGGCGGCTCCCATGCCTGGGTCGAGGTGGTCGCCGCCGATCCGGAGCAGGCGGGGGCGGCCGTCGCCGTCGCCTTCGACCCCACCCACGACCGCCGGGCCGGCTGGGGGTACCTCACCGTCGCCGTGGGACGGGACTACACCGACGTGGCGCCCACCTCGGGCCGCTACGAGGGCAGGGCCGCGGGCCGCCTGACCGGCTCGAAGCGCCTCGGGGTGGTGGCCACCGAGCCCGCCGCCGGGCTCGTCACCGCCTGACGCCCGGTCGCACCGCCTGGGACGGCTCCCAGCGGCCATGGCCGGAGGCGGCCACATCGTGACGGCGGCATGCCTCCAGCACGGCCAGGAGCTCGCCCTTGTGGAGGCCGTGGAAGTGCAGACGGCCCTGCCGGGTTCGGTTCAGCGCCCCGATCAGGCGAACCACGCCCTCGTCATCGGACGCATCGAGGCAACTGCGCAGCTGGGGCAGCAGGGTCTCTCCGTGGAGGCTCGTCATGCAGGCGATGATCCCGCCCTTCCCACGCCCTCACAATCACCCGAGCAGACCTTTCGAGTGGTCCGATCGGGCCATGACCGGGGCCCTCACTCAGTGCCGCTCGCGGCGCGTCACGCCCCGACCGGCGTGCCAGGCCTCGACCACGAGGTGGTCGGGGGGCTCGCCGAGGCGGACGACGACGAGCTCGTCGAGATCGAGCCGGAAGACGTGGGACGAGTCGACGGGCGCGGCCCCGCCGACGACCTGGGCCTTGCGCTCGGGATCGCCGACCTCCTCGGCCCTGCCGGCCACCTTGGCGTCGCCCTTCCACCCGTCGGGGTCGAGCGAGCCGCTGTGAAGGGCGAAGCGCGGGTCCCGCCGGAGGTCGAGGGCCTTCACCGCCTGCCACATGGAGCCCGTCCACAGGTCCCCGTCGATGAAGCTCACCTCGCTCCCGCTGATCCGGGGGCTCCCGTCCCGCCGGAGCGTGGCGATCGTCTTGTGGACGTGGGCGTCGAACACCCTCTTGGCGAGGGCGGCCAGCTCCGGCGCCTCGGCCTCGACCTCCGTCCACCTGGCCATCCCGGGGGAGGCTATCGGCGTGCGCACAGCGGCGGTCGGGTAGAAGAGGGGCGGGAGCGACGCGACGGGGCGGCGACGCCCCATGAGGGGAAGTGTGACGGACTACGACGCAGCCATCCGGGCCGCCGAGGAGGAGGCGGCCGATCACCGCTTCAAGGACGCGTACAACACGCTGGGGACGGCCCTCTCCATCGGCGGCCCCCGGGACAGGGAGTGTCGCTACCGGCGGGGCGTCTACGCCCTCCGGGTGGCGCAGACCCGCCTCGACGCTCTGGACGACACCCCGGATCGCAGTCGGGCGCTGAACAAGATCGCCTGCTGGCTGTCCCGCTCCCAGGCCTACCTCACGTCCTCGGGCGAGCAGGCGTCGCCCGAGGACCTCGCCCGGATCGCCCGCGACCTCGAGCGCCTCGGTGCCGAGAAGGACCGCTTCCGCGCCCGCTGGGCAGCCGCCTCCCGGGCCTCGTAGGGGAACTGGCCTAGCCTCGGGGGTCGTGGAAGGGAACACGTGCGCGCCGTCGCCCTGAACGAGTACGGGGGGCCGGAGGTCCTGGAGCTCATGGACCTGCCCGATCCCAAGGTCGGGCCCGACGTGGTCCTGGTCCGCACCCGGGCGGCGGGCGTGAACCCGGTCGACTACAAGATGCGGGAGGGCGGGATCGACGGCCGCTTCCCCTCGCACTTCCCGCTGATCCCGGGGTGGGACCTGGCCGGGACGGTGGAGGAGGTCGGCCCCGACGTCCGGGAGTTCCGGTCCGGCGACGAGGTCATCGGCTATGTGCGGCGGGACCACGTCCAGTGGGGCACCTATGCCGAGCTCGTCCCCGCGCCCCTCCGCACCCTCGCGCCCAAGCCCGCCTCGGTGGGATGGGCTCAGGCCGCGGCCCTGCCCCTCGCCGGCCTGACCGCCTGGCAGGCCTTGCACCGGGGCCTCGAGCTGGAGAAGGGCGACGTCCTCCTCGTCCACGCCGCCGCGGGGGGCGTGGGGTCCTTCGCCGTGCAGCTCGCCCGTGTGCTCGGCGCGGCCCGGGTGATCGGCACCGCCAGCGAGGGCACGCACGACTACCTCCGGGAGCTGGGGGCCGAGCCCGTCACCTACGGCGAGGGCCTGGCCGAGCGGGTCCGCGACCTCGTCCCCGAGGGCGTCACGGCGGTGCTCGACCTCGTGGGGGGGGAGGCGCTGGAGGTCTCACCCTCGCTCCTGGCGCCCGGCGGGCGGCTGGCGTCGGTCCGCCAGGCCGACAAGGTCGAGGAGCTGGGCGGCCGCTACATCTTCGTCCGGCCCGACGGCGCCCAGCTGGCCGAGCTCTCGGGGCTCGTGGACGCCGGCCGGCTCGCGATCCACCTCCACGAGACGTTCCCGATGGAGCGGGCGGCCGCGGCCCAGCGCCTGGTCGAGGGCGGTCACGTGCACGGCAAGGTCGTCCTCACGTTCCACGGAGCCTGAGGCCGCCGGGGGCACCGAAAGTCGCCCTCTGGGGGGTAGGGGCCCCGGCGAACGGGTAAACGAGCAATCGACGGCTGCCGATGCTTTTGACGTGGGGTCCGTCGTGGGGTCAGGGTCTGCGGACCGTGGAAGGGCCGACGTGAGGGATTTGACGCGAGGAGGCAGGGCCAAGGCGACGAAGGTCGCCCTTGGCGTGCTCGCCGCCAGCGTCGCCTTCCTCGTCGTCGGCAATCTGGCCATCCTCGTCGCCTCCAAGTGGGCGAGGTCGACCACGCCCGTCATCCGGATCGAGTCGATCGACGGCGTCGACAACCTCGAGGCGGTCGACGGCAAGCTCTGGCGGGGCGCGGCTCCCTCCACCGAGGGCTACCGCAACCTGGCCACCGCGGGGACGACGACGGTCGTCGACCTGCGGGCCGAGGACGGTCTCGAGGCCGACCAGGCCCTCGTCGAGTCGCTGGGCATGCGCCTGATCCGGATCCCTGTCCGTGACGGCCAGACGCCGAGCTCGAGCCAGATCGCCGCCTTCCTGGAGGCCACCCACCAGACCGAGGGCACCGTCTTCGTGCACTGCGGCGCCGGCGTGGGCCGCACCGGCGCGATGGTCGGGGCCTACACGGTGGCCAACGGTGACCTCAACGGCCGGGGCGCCGTGGTCCGCAACCTGGCGGTCGGGCCCCCGTCGCTCGAGCAGCTGGCGTTCGTGGCCGGCTTCGACGCCGACGAGATCGACCGCCCCAACGTGGCCGTGCGGGCCGTCAGCCGGGTGCTCGACGCCCCCCGGCGCATCTGGCACCACCTGGGCCTCTAGGACCGGCTCTGAGGGCCGGAAGCGCCCCTCAGTCGACCGGCGCTCCCGGCGGGAAGTCCCGCTTCGACACGATGTTGGCCTTCACCCGGTCGACGGTGACGTCCTCCAGGCAGCCCTTGAGGCGGCGCCAGGCGTTCTCGCCCAGGGCGGGCTCGGTGACGACCCGGAAGCGTCCCTCGCCCACCTCGACCATCCCCGGCTCCAGCAGACGGCGGAAAGCCGTGTGCTGGCAGGCGCCCCAGAGGCCCTGGGCCGTGGTCAGCGTCGCCGGGCTCCAGTGGTGACGGACGGTGACGTCGAGCACGACCTCGCTGCGTGAGCCCGGGACGTTCCGGTCGGGCCGGTTCTGGGTGAGGTCGGCGAGCCAGTCGATCCCGAGGACGGTGGCCACGACCGCGCCGAGCAGGAGGAGCGCCCGCTTCACCGCCGTCCGGGTCGGGAGAGGATCGCCGTCGGGTCGACGCGGGGCCTGCTCAGCCCCGTCGCCGGCCACGACAGCGGTCCCAGGCGCGCCGCCAGCCCCCGTTCCATGACGGGCTTGGCCGTGGAGCGGGCGAGGCGCTCAACCAGCGCGGCGAGGGCCGACGCCACCACGCCCATCCCCAGCAGGACGGGGACGAACACGCCGGCATGACCCTGACGGGGCGAGAGCCACGCGAAGAAGTTGCGGGCCGGCGGGGCCGTCTCCTTCAGGCGGGCCAGCACCTCGGGGTCGGGGCGGCCTCCGGAGCCGGTGAACGACAGGTTCCGGAGCCGGTCGAGGATCACCGCCGCGCTGAGCCCCACCTCGGCGGCGAGGAAGAGGATCCCGGCGACGACGGCCCGGTTCCACTCCCACCGCCACAGGTAGACGAAGAAGTAGATGCCGGAGGCGACGAGGACCACGGTGCCCCCGAGCCGGAAGATCCGTCGGGCGATCACGCCGCACCTCCGCTCTCGTGCTCCACGGGTCTCGACGTGTCGACGGTCGACGGACGGGGCTCCAGGAGCTGGACCTCGCCGGTGGTGCCGTCCACCATCACGAACGACCCTGCCGGGAAGCGGGCGGTGGCCCCCTCCACGCCCACCGCGGTCGGCAGGCCGAGCTCCCGGGCGAGGATGGCCAGGTGGGAGAGTGGGCTTCCCGTCTCCGCCACCAGGCCGCCGAGGCGGGGCAGCACGGCGGCGAGGCCGGGATCGAGGGTGCGCACCACGAGGACGGCGCCCTCGGGGGGGGACTGGGCCCCCTCGTGGACGTAGCCGACGGCCCGGCCTCCGCCCGCTCCCTGGGCCCCGGCGATGCCGCCGCGGCCCCGGCGCCCCCGGCGCGCCGGGGCGATGGCCACGACCGCGCCGTTGGGCGTCAGGCGGAAGCGCGCCGGGAGGGGCGCGGAAACCGGCGGCGTCCGCCCGGGCAGGTCGGCGGGAGCGACGTCACTGCGGACCGCGGTCTCCAGCTCGTCGAGGCGCAGCAGGGAGACGTCGTGGGGGTGCTCGACCGTGCCCTTGGCGGTCAGGCGGCGGCCCAGCTCCCAGGCGGCGCGGGCGGTGAGCTCCTGCAGCCACCGGACCCGGAGGCGGAGCGCCTCCCGCAGGAGACCCGGGTCGGAGGCGTCGGAGGGGACGCCGGCCGCGGGCGGGAGGGCCTCCGGTGTCGGCGGCAGCTCCACGCGGGCGGTGATCCGGG
>DASZOE010000180.1:0-2249 GCA_035550945.1 Acidimicrobiales bacterium | reverse complement strand
ACGGTGACGTCGGCGCCGAGGCGGGCGAGGGCGGCCACCAGGCGGCCGGTGGCCGGGTGGCTGGCCTCGCCGTCGTCGACCAGCACGGCGCCGATCCGGCCCGCCTCCGCCGCCGCGACCTCGGGCAGCTCGAGGAGCCGGCAGGCGGCGACGAGGAGCCCGGCCGAGTCGACGGCCCCCCGCTCGCCGAGGGCGGACCGGTAGCGGGCCGCGAAGCGCAGGAGGTCGGCCCACCGCGAATCCTGGCCGGCGGCCTCGGCCCGGGCCAGGACCTCGTCGTCGGCGAGGAAGGAGGCCTGCAGGTCGAGGAGCGCCGACGCCACCTCGTCGACGAAGGCGGAGCGCCCGAGGAGGTGGGGCGCCGACGGCCACCGGGCGGGCCCGTCACCGGCGAGGAGGCGACCGACCTCCTCGCGCTGCTCGGCCGCCCCGAGGAGGGCCACAGGCCGGCCGTGGCGGGCGAGAAGGTCGGCGGCCAGGCCCCAGACGGTGGTCGCGGGCACTCCGCCCAACCCCCCGGAGAGACGGGGGAGGACGGCGTCGAGGAAGCTCGCTGCCGCGGCCCCGGTGGCGCAGAGGACGACGGTGGCCGCGCCCGGGCGGCGCGCCGCGAGGTGCAGGTAGCGCTCGGTGAGGGCGGTGGTCTTGCCCGTGCCGGCCCGGCCGGCGACGAGGAGACGGGGGGCCTCGTGGGCCACCACCGCCTGTTGCTCCTCGGTGAGCGGGACCGCCGTCTCCATGGTGGGCGAGGCTACCGAGGGGGTGTGACGCGCCGGCGGGAGCCCGGGCCGGGGCGCCGGCCGGAGGTCACGCCGCCCACTGGCGGCGGCGCTCGAGGACCTCCTTCAGCACGGCCGGGCGGTCGGTCATGATGCCGTCGACGCCGAGATCGAGGAGGCGGTCCATCTCGACGGGGTCGTCGATCGTCCACACGTGCACCGGCAGCTTCCGGCGGTGGGCCGCGGCCAGGAAGCGGCGGTCCACGAGCAGCACCCGGCCGTGGCGGACGGGCACCTGCACGCAGGCCGCGGCCACCCTGCCGGTGGGCACGCCGTAGGCGGCGATCCGGAGCCGGGCGATCTCGTGGGGCCCGCTCCCGGTGCAGACCCGATCGGCGGTGAGGCGCCGGAACCGGGCCAGACGGGCGTCGGAGAAGGCGGCCACGCAGACGCGGTCATGGGCGCCGGTCCGCTCGATGACGGCGACGAGGGGGTCGACGGCGGCGTCGTGCTTCGGGTCGATGTTGACCCTGACGTCGGGCCAGGTGCCGAGCAGGTCCTCGAGCAGGGGGATCGGCTCCCCGCCGACGCGGGCCCGCCGCACCTCCGACCAGGGCAGGGCGCCGATGAGGCCGGTCCGGTCGGTCACCCGGTCGAGGCGGTCGTCGTGGAAGGCGACGAGCACGCCGTCGGCGGTGGTGTGCACGTCGGTCTCGAGGTACCGGTAGCCCAGGGTGACGGCGTTCTCGAAGGCCGGCATGGTGTTCTCGGGCCAGTCGCCCGCCCCTCCCCGGTGGGCGAAGGCCAGCGGTCCGGGGTGGTCGAGGAAGGGCCAGCGGACGGCCACGGTGTCGGTGCCCTACCCGGGGCCGGGCGCTCCGGCGGGCGCGGCCCGGGGCTGGAAGATGGTCTGCCGGTAGTGGACGAGCTCGGCGATGCTCTCCCGGATGTCACCTGCCGCCCGGTGCGAGCCCTGCTTCTGGGGCGCGGCCCGGAGGGCCTCCGGGTACCACCGCCGGCATAGCTCCTTCACCGTGGACACGTCGATCGAGCGGTAGTGCAGCCACTGCTCGATCTCGGGGAGGTAGGCGGCGAGGAAGCGGCGGTCGGTGGCGATGGAGTTGCCGCACAGCGGCACGGTGCGGGGCTCGGGGACGTGGGTGCGGATGAACTCGAGGGTGGCCGCGCCGGCGTCGGCGAGGGTGACGGTGGACGACTCGACGGCGCGGGTCAGCCCGCTCTTGGCGTGCATCGTGCGGACGAAGTCGTCCATGGCCCCGAGGGCCTCGGGGGGCTGGTGGACGACCAGGTCGGGACCCTCGGCGACGATGTGCAGGTCGTCGTCGGTGACCATGGTCGCGATCTCGACGATGACGTGCACGGCCGGGTCGAGGCCGGTCATCTCGAGATCCATCCACATCAGCATGGGCGGCGATCGTAGGCTCCCCGGCCGTGATCGAGGTCCCGCTCGTCCGCCTCGACCCCGAGCTGCCCCTGCCCGCCTACGCCCGCCCCGGCGACGCCGGGGCC
>DASZOE010000179.1:0-4017 GCA_035550945.1 Acidimicrobiales bacterium | reverse complement strand
TCCCCGCGTGCATGCGACGGATGGCGGCGACAGCGGCTCCATCCTGATCTGTTCGCGACGGGGAAGGGGCTAACCCGGCGGCCGCGACCAAGGCGACCTCCCCGTGGAACCTCCGGTCTGGGCCATCCTCGCCGTGTGCCTGGTGGGCGACAGGGATGTCGACGCACACGGGCTTGTTGAGTGGTCGTGGTTCGCCGACGCCAGCCGCTGACCTCGACTCCAACAAGCTGCAAGGCCTGCCCCGATCGACGTGTGCACGTCATGCCGTTCGACGGAGGCTACCGGCCGGCCCGTCCGAGACCATAGGCCTCGGAGCAACCCTATCCCGCCGTTGATGCCCTGGCTGAGGCTCCGAGTACGGCGGAACCCCGAAGGTTGTGGCAGCCGGTCGGATCTGGGATCAGCCGTTCCCCGAGGCTTTGCGGATTCGTGCGGCCAGGCATGGACATGTCTTGCGCCGTCCGGCCGTTCGGGGTATCGCGTCAGCGGGGGTCGGTCCGGTACGCCTGCCCCCGGTGGCGGATGGCGACGACCCTCACGGTGCCCGCGTCGCGCAACTCGTAGATGATGCGGTAGGCACCCACCCGATACGAGCGCAGCCCGCTGAGCCGGCCACGCAACTCATGGCCGAGGTCGGGGTGGCGTTCGAGTTCTCCGAGCGCGTCCAGGACTGCGTCAGCGAGCAAGAAGTCGAGCGACGCCAGTGCCTCACGCGCTGAACGCGCGAGTACGACCTTGGCCACCTACGAGCGGTCTCGAACAGCGAGCTCCTGGCGCACTTGCTCGAGGGCAACGACGTCGTCGGCGGCGAGGTCGTCCAGGCCTTGGCGGATCGCGTCGAGCGTTGCGTCGTCCGAGAGGATCTCCGCGGTCTCCTCAAGCGCCTCGTACTCGTCGACCGGGATCAAGACGGCTGCTGGGCGTCCACGCCGGGTGACCGTGACGTGTTCACGTCGATCAGCCACCTCGTCGAGGAGGTCGGCGAGATGACTGCGAAGTTCCCGGACCGCAACGGACTTTGCCATGACGTTGAGTGTACCACAAGGTGTACACAGCAGGGCTCGCGCTGCACCACCGAACCTTCGGTCCCCGGCGCCCGCGTGCCTGGCGGCCCACGGGAGTCGGCGGTTCCCCGAAGGTGGGGAGGCCGACAGGCCTCGCGGATCGGCCGCCGTTACCCGACGGTTGCTGGCGCCCCAGGAGATCCTCGTGGATCGGCGGCTCTCCTATGGTTGGGAAGGTGGGCGCCTCGTCATTCGTCGGCCTTCGAACGGGGGAGCGCGCCGTCATGACGGAACGGCTAGGCACGCCGCAAGACGGGATCCTCCTCGCCAGTCACAATGACGCCTGAGGTCCCATGCAGGGGCAGACGGCCCTCGCGAGTAAGGAGGGGAAGTCAGGTGGAGGACGTGAGCTATGAACCCCTTTACCGGAAACTCGACATCCTAGACAGCAAATGTTCGACCCTCCTGCAGCTGTCCTCGTTGGTTCTCGCCCTTAACGTCATTCCGGTTGCGATCGTCGAACAATCGCGCCTAGCCTTAGCGCTGACCGTGGTCGTGGCCGTGCCGTTCCTTTTCTCGAGCCTGCTGGCGCTCAGCGTCATCTGGGTTGACTGGGCCCCCACACAGCGGACTGTGGTGGTTCGGACGCGTACCTACCTGATTGCGCTGGTCGCCACAGCACTCGGGTCATCGCCATGACAGCTCGCATCGCGCTTGGCCTCGTACCATGACCATGATCCGACCACCTCGCCTTCTGTACGGATACAAGAGCGGAGACGCCGTCACGGTGAGTGGATGGTCGCACCAGCGCCATGGGCGTCCAACCGAAGTGACAGCACTGCCAGCAGCACGCCAACGGCGACGAGCAAGAACGCCGACAGCGTCTCCGTGTTCTAGGTGAGGCTGGCGGTGGCGGCCACCGTGGCCATCACACGTCTGCTGTGGCCATGAGGCGGCGGCGCCACAGCACCGCGGCGAACAGCACCAGACCGATGCCGAAGGCTCTAGGGTGCCGAGGATGGCGAACTGGATCAGCCAGCTGACCAAGAACAGGACGGGTGCCACGGCAAGCAGCACAGCAGCAGCTCCCGAGCAGTCCAGCTCCCCAAAGCTTGCGCGCCCAATGCCGACGAGTCCAGCTCGCGACGACCAGCAGCACGCCGGCCCCCAGCAAGGGAAACACCGCGTTGGCGTCGCGCTCCAGGCCCAGCCATCCGGCGTTCATCGATCCCATGAGCGCGCCCACGCCAGCGAACACGACTGCGCCAAGGGTGGCTGCTGCCGTCGAGATCCAACGCGAACCCATCCCGACATGATGCACCACGCGGCGGCAGACGGGTGGAGCGCGGCTACCGACGAAACCTCGCGGAGCAGCCGTCTACTGCAAAGGTTCGCGGGACCATGAAACCCGTCGGGATGAGCGGCTCCCAGAGGGTCACGCGAGCCCCACGCACCCTCGGGGAACGGCGGCTACTGCGAGATCCTCATGGGGCTGGAGATGCTCCAGCGGGCGTCAGTTCGGCGAGGTGTGACCCGGGCGGCTACCGACCTTGAGAGTGTCCTGTTTGGGATCAGTCCCCTCGTCGGGCGGGCGCTGCTGGAGTATGCGACGAGGCCGCGTCAGCGTGACCTAATAGGAGCTTGACTGCGGTCTCATCGCAGTACTGTCCGCCGAGCGCGACCTCGTCGTACCTACCCGTCCGAAACGACAGGAGCAGGTATGGCTACGCTGCCACATGAGGAGGTCCGCGTCACCCTCGGCGTGGACACCCACGAGGACGTGCACGTCGCGGTCGCGCTGGACCAGTTGGGCCGCTGGCTCGGGGAGCTGCCGATCCCGAGCAACACCGGCGGTTTCGTGCAGCTGGTGCACTGGGCGTCGGAGCTGGGGGTGATCGACCGGATCGGCGTGGAGGGCACCGGCAGCTGGGGTGCTGGGCTGTCGCGCTGGCTGCGCGCCGAGGGCTTGGTGGTGGTCGAGGTGGACCGTCCCGACCGCAAGACTCGCCGGCACGGCAAGTCCGACACTATCGACGCTGAAGCGGCCGCGCGTGCGGTGCTGTCGGGCAAGGCGACCGCGGTGCCAAAGACCGCCGACGGGCCAGTGGAGATGATTCGCATCCTGCGGCTGACCAGGCGCTCTGCAGTCAAGAATCGCACCATGACCGCCAACCAGATCAACGCGCTGGTCACCACCGCCCCTGAGACGCTCAGGGAGCACCTACGCGGGTTGACTACCCGCCAGCGGGTCGCGGTGGCGGTCAAGTACCGCACCGGCGAGGCGCCGGCCACCGTGCTGGAGGCGACCCGCTACGCGCTGCGTGAACTCGCCCGCCGCTACCACCACCTGACCGAGCAGATCGCCCGCCTCGACACCCAGCTCGACGGTCTTGTGACCCAGACCGCCCCCAAGCTGGTCGCCATGTTCGGCGTGGGCACCCACACCGCCGCAGCCCTGCTCGTCACCGCCGGGGACAACCCCGAGCGGCTGCGTAGCGAGGGCTCCTTCGCCCACCTGACCGGCACCGCGCCGCTGGACGCCTCCTCAGGCAAACAGCAACGCCACCGGCTCAACCGCGGCGGTGACCGCGACGCGAACTGCGCGCTGTACCAGATCGCAGTCACCCGCATGGCCGTGGACGAGGACACCAAGCTGTACGTCAAACGGCGCATGTCTGACGGCAAGACCAAGAAGGAAGCCTTCCGCTGCCTCAAGCGCTACATCGCCCGCGAAGTCCACAAGACCCTCGTCGGAAACCCCGCCCTACAGGCCGCCCTTGACACATAGGAGCATCCCGAAGGTTGCCCCGATGTCCCGGGCGGGCATAGCCTGTTGCTCAGCGATCCGACGACAATCCATCCTCGACAGACCCGGCGATGCGGCCCTTTGGGCCAAGGACCGCAGCCGATGCAACCGGGAGAGGTGCTGAGCCGAATGGGACGATACGTCCACGACGTCGGCTGAATTGGCCAGCGGTCCGCCGAAGCTCGATCCCCTGCCACGGTCGTACGC
>DASZOE010000178.1:0-1639 GCA_035550945.1 Acidimicrobiales bacterium | reverse complement strand
GCGGCCCGGGAGGCGAGCTCGTTCGGCCGGCCCACGGTGGTCTCGCCGTCGGACATGAGCACGATGCGGGCCGGGGGCGGGGCCTGGCCGGGCTCGCCCTGGACCGACGCGATGCTGCCGAGGGAGGCGTAGATCGCCTCGCCGATGGCGGTGGCCGGGCCCAGCTGGAGGTTGGCGATGCTGGTCTTGAGCAGGTCGCGGTCGGTCGTGGGCGACACCAGCACCTGGGCCGTCCCCGAGAAGGACACCAGGCCCACGTTGAGCCGGGGCGGGACGAGGTCGACGAACGTCTGCGCCGCGGCCTTGGCCGCCCGCAGCCGGGTGGGCTCCACGTCGGTGGCCTGCATCGACAGGGAGACGTCGATGGCCATGACGATCGTCGCCCGCTCCCGGGGCACCCTTGTGGGACGGGTGGGCTGGGCGAAGGCGGTCACGAGCGTGGCCAGGGCCAGCAGGAAGGCGGCGGCCGGGAGATGCCGCCGCCATCCCGGCCGGCGGGGAGCCACCGAGCGCAGGAGCTCGAGGTTCGTGAACCGCACGGCGTAGGCCTGGCGCGTGCGCTGGACGAGGACGTAGGCGGCGGCCAGGGCGGCGACGCCGAGCAGCAGCCAGAGCCGTCCCCCGCTCAGGAACGTCATCCCGCCGGTCCCCACCGGTCCGGCGTGGCCAGGCCGCCGCGGCGCTGACGGCCGGTGAGGACGAAGGCCACGACGTCGCGGATCCAGTCACGGTCCGTGCGCAGCACGAGGTGGGCCGCGCCCGCCCGCCGCACGGCGGCGGCGATCGTCGCCCGCTCGGCGGCGGCCGCCGCCGCGTAGCGCTCCCGCAGGCCGGCCTTCCCGGTGGGCACGTCGAGGCGCCGTCCGGTCTCGGGGTCGACGAGGCTGAGGAAGCCCACGTTGGGCAGCTCGAGCTCGCGCGGGTCGACGATCTCCACGGCCAGCACCTGGTGGCGCAGGGCCAGGGCCCGCAGGGGCACCTCCCACCCGCCGGGGGCGAGGAAGTCCGACACCACCACGGCCAGGCCCCGCCGGCGGGCCGGCTGCACGAGCTGGCGGATGCCGGCCGCCAGATCGGTGGTACCGGTCCCCTCGGTGGCGCGGGGGCGGGCGACGAGCTGGTGCAGCAGGGCGTACATCGCCGTCCGGCCCGTCCGGGCGGGGATGCGGCGCACGCCCTCGGGCTCGACGACCACCGCCCCCAGGCGATTCCCGATGCGGGCGGTGAGGAACCCCACGGCGGCGACCGCGGCCACGGCCAGGTCGCGCTTCTCGCACAGGGCGGTCCCGAAGTCGAGGCTGGCCGAGCCGTCGACGACCACCCACGCCTCCAGCTCCCGGTCGGCGACCTCGTCGCGCACGTGGGGGACGGTGGTGCGGGCGGTGACGTTCCAGTCCATCCGGCGGACGTCGTCGCCCGTGCGGTAAGGCCGGCTCTCCCCCGGCTCGCTCCCGGGCCCGGGGAGCAGGCCCTGGTAGTCGCCCTGGAGAAGGCCGTCGAGGCGCCGGGTGACCTGAAGCTCGAGCTGGCGCAGGACGTGCTCGGTCCGGCCCAAGGGCGTCCCGCCAGCCGTCACGCGGGGCCGGCCTCCGTGGCCCGAACGGAGGGGCCGGCCTCCGTGGCCCGAACGGAGGGGCCG
>DASZOE010000177.1:0-5885 GCA_035550945.1 Acidimicrobiales bacterium | reverse complement strand
CGTGGGGCCTCGGACGCGGCGCCGGGCCGGGGCGGCCGCCTCCCGCTGGGCGCCCGCGCCGATCTCCGCCTCCACCGTCTCCTCGGTGGGCGCGCCGGCCACCCGGGCCACCTCGGGCAGGGCCAGCTCGATGCCCCGGCGGGGCGGGTCGAGGGCCTGCACCACGAACGTGCGGGTCTCACCCCGCTTCAGGACCGCCTTGGCCGTGCGGGGCGGCGGGTCGCCGAGGCCCACGACCGGGACGTAGCACCGGGCCCCGTCGACGACCACGAACGCCCCGTGGCTCGTGAAGCTGTCGACCGTCCCCTCCACCTCGGTGCCCAGATGGTGCTCGGCGATGAACGTGATGAATGGGAGGGGCTCGTTGACCGCCTCGTGGGAGGATCCGCCGTCCCGGCCCCCCCGCCGCCGCCGGCGCCCCGACGTCGTCGCCGACAGGGACGGTTCCATGACCTCGGCGGTGGCCTCCTCGATGGCCTTGACGACGGTGCCGCTCCGCTCCGCCGTCTTCGCCTTCTTGGCGTCGCGCACCGCCATGCGGCTCTTCGGGCCCCGCACCGGCGTGCGGGGCGTGAAGCTCCACCCCACACCGGGCACGGGCTTGCCCCCCAGGAGACGACCGCTGTCGAAGAGCCACGGGTAGTCGCCGTGGAACTCCTGGAACGAGTCGTTGGACAGCACCGCGGCGTCGACGCGGTCGGCGATCTTCAGCAGGAACCCGTCGCCCCGGCCCACGGCGCCGGCCGGGGGCGACACGAGCTCGCCGGCGGCCTCGGCCTCCTCGAAGGTCTTCCTCTCGGCCTCGTCGATGCGGTAGCTGAACGACGCGTCGACCACGACGATGACCTCGTCGTCGGGGTTCTCGGCGAGCCATGCCCGCACCGCCTCGTCGAGCTGGGCCAGGCTGGGCGTCGAGCGGCCTTCGGTGGCGAGGTTCGAGCCGTCGACGATGACGGGGCGACGTGACATCTCGGGATCAGTCAAGCATTTGGCGGGGTGGCGCGGCGTGAATGCACGCCGCCGCGGGGTGGCGACCGACTGCCTACAGCCCCTCCAAGGCCCGTTCGACGAGCTGCTCCTGCTCGTGCTGGTGCACCGTGTGGCTGCCGGAGGCCGGGCTGGCCGACGGCAGGCGGCTCACGTGCCGGAGGGAGAAGTCGCCCCGGAGCTCGCGGTGGAGGCGCTCGTGGACGAAGGGCCAGGCACCCATGTTCTCGGGCTCCTCCTGGCACCACACCACCTCGGAGGCCCGCTCGTAGCGCGCCAGCACCTCGACCAGGTCGCTCTCGGGCCACGGGTTGAGCTGCTCGACGCGCACGACGGCGGCGGGCAGGCGCCGGGCGTCTCGGGCCGCGAGCACGTCGTAGGCGACCTTGCCCGAGGCGAGGACCACGCGCCGCATGCTCTCGGGGTCGGGCGCCCCCGGGTCGTCGAGCACCTCCCGGAACCGCCCCTCGACCAGGTCGCCGACCGGCGAGCGCGAGGCACGCGCCCGCAGGAGCGACTTGGGCGTGAGCAGCACGAGGGGGACGCGGCGAACCCGCCGCACCTGGCGGCGCAGGACGTGGAAGTACTGGGCCGCGGTGGTGCAGTTGGCGACGGTGAGGTTGTCGCCCGCGCAAAGGGTGAGGAACCGCTCGAGCCGGGCCGAGGAGTGCTCGGGCCCCTGGCCCTCGTAGCCGTGGGGAAGCAGCAGGACGAGGCCCGACGTCTGGCCCCACTTGGCCTCGGCCGCGGTGATGAACTGGTCGACCACAACCTGAGCGCCGTTCACGAAGTCCCCGAACTGGGCCTCCCAGCAGACGAGGGCGTCCTGGTGCACCACCGAGTAGCCATACTCGAAGCCCAGCGCCGCGTACTCCGAGAGCATGGAGTCGTACACCCAGAGCTTGCCCGGCCCCCCCAGCGAGGAAAGCGGGGCCCATTCCCGGCCCGTCTCGTAGTCGACGAGCACGGCGTGGCGCTGCGAGAAGGTCCCCCGGCGCGAGTCCTGGCCCGACAGCCGAATGTCGGTGCCCTCGGTGAGCAGCGAGCCGAAGGCCAGGGCCTCGGCCAGCGCCCAGTCCGCCTCCCCCGACTCCCAGAGGCGGCGGCGGGCCTCGACCTGGCGGGCCAGCTTGGGATGGACGGTGAAGCCCTCGGGGGGCTGGTGATGGGCGGCCACGACCCGGTCGAGGACCGACCGCTCGACGCCCGTGCGGGGCGCCGGTGGCGCCTCCGCCGGCACCGGCGACCGGCGCGCCGTGGGGTCCGGCGGGCTCGAGGAGCGGGTCTCCTCGAACGCCGCCTGCATGCGGCCCACGAAGTCGTCGAGGGCCTTCTCGGCCTCGGCCAGGCCGATGTCGCCCCGCCGCACCAGGGTCTCGGTGAACAGCTTGCGCACCGAGCGCCGGCGCTCGATCTGCTTGTACATCAGGGGCTGCGTGTACGACGGGTCGTCGCCCTCGTTGTGGCCGTGCAGCCGGTAGCAGACCATGTCGATGACGACGTCCTTGCAGAACGCCTGGCGGAAGCCGAAGGCGAGGCGGGCGACCCGCACGCAGGCCTCGGGATCGTCGCCGTTCACGTGGAAGATCGGGGCCTGGACCATCTTGGCCACGTCGGTGGCGTACACCGACGAGCGGGCGTCCTGGGCCGACGTGGTGAAGCCCACCTGGTTGTTGACGACGAGGTGGATCGTGCCCCCGACGCGGTAGCCGCGGAGCGACGAGAGGTTCAGGGTCTCGGCCACGACCCCCTGGCCCGAGAAGGCGGCGTCGCCGTGGATCACCAGGGGGAGGACGCTGAAGGACTCGGGCTCGTCGATGAGGTCCTGCTTGGCCCGGACCATGCCCTCCACCACGGGGTCGACGGCCTCGAGGTGCGAGGGGTTGGACGCCAGCGTGACCGGCAGTCCCTGGCCCGAACGCCCCACGAACTTGCCCGAGGCGCCGAGGTGGTACTTCACGTCGCCCGAGCCCTGGGTGGTGGCGGGGTCGAGGTCGCCCTCGAACTCGCGGAAGATCTGGCGGAGCGACTTGCCCACGATGTTGGCCAGCACGTTCAGGCGGCCCCGGTGGGCCATGCCCAACACCGCCTCCTCGTACCCCGACCGGGCGGCCAGGTCGAGGACCTCGTCGATCAGGGGGATGGCGCTCTCCGCCCCTTCGAGCCCGAAGCGCTTGTGGCCCACGTACTTGGTGTGGAGGAAGCGCTCGAAGGCCTCGGCCGCGTTGAGCCGGTCGAGGACGTGGAGCTGCTCGTCGGTGGACAGGGTGGTGCGCACCCCTTCGACGTGCTCCTGGATCCAGCGCTTCTGGTCGGGCTCCTGGATGTGCATGTACTCGACGCCGATGCGCCGGCAGTAGGCGTCGCGCAGCACACCGAGGAGCTCGCCCAGGGTCATGACGTCGCGGCCCGCCAGCCCGTCGGTGAAGAACTCCCGCTCGAGATCCCAGATCGTCAGCCCGTACGTGGCGGGGTCGAGCTCGGGATGGGTCCGGGGCTCCTTCCAGCGCAGCGGGTCGAGGTCGGCGATGAGGTGGCCGCGCACCCGGTACATATTGATGAGGGCCTGGACGTGCACCTGCTTGGCCCGGGCCACGTCGTTCTGGCCGTCGACGGGGTTCTCGTCCCGCCGCCACTTCACGGGCTCGTACGGCACCCCGACCGAGGCGAACACGTCGCGGTAGAAGTCGTCGGCGCCGAGCAGCAGCTCGTGGACCCGCTTGAGGAACAGCCCCGACTCCGCCCCCTGGATGACCCGGTGGTCGTAGGTGGACGTCAGGGTGAGCACCTTGGAGATGCCGAGCTGGCCGAGCACCCGGGGGTCGGCGCCCTGGAACTCGGCCGGGTAGTCCATGGCGCCGACGCCGATGATCGCCGCCTGCCCGGGCATGAGCCGGGGAACGGAGTGGACGGTGCCCAGCGTGCCCGGATTGGTGAGGGTGATCGTGGTGCCGGCGAAGTCGTCGGGCCCGGCCCGGCCCGTGCGCACCTTGCGGATGAGCTCCTCGTAGGCGGCCTGGAACGAGCGGAAGTCGAGGGTGTCGGCGTCGCGGATGCAGGGCACGACCAGCGTGCGCGAGCCGTCGGCCCGCTCGACGTCGACGGCCAGGCCCAGCCCCACGTGGGGGTGGCGAACGACGAGAGGCTTCCCGTCGTCTCCGGTCGCGAAGGTCCGGCCCAGGGCGGGGACGGCGTCGGTGGCCTTGACGACGGCCCACCCGACGAGGTGGGTGACGCTGACCTTGCCGCCGCCGGTCCGGGCCAGGTACCCGTTGATGACCTTGCGGTTGACCTCGAGCAGCCGGGCGGGGACCACACGGGTGCTGGTGGCCGTGGGCACGGCCAGGCTGGCCTCCATGTTGGCGGCCAGGCGGGCCGCCGCCCCCCGCAGGGGCTCGCCGGCGTCGTCGGCGGCGGCCACCGGGGCGCGGACCCCGGCCTTGCCGGCCGTGGGGGCCTCGACGCCTTCGGGCCCGGCGCGGCCGTCCGGCGAGGCGCCCTCGACGGGCGGCGTCGTCGGCGTCGCCGCCGGCGCGCCGGCGCCGTTCCCGGCGGGGCGCGCGCCGCGCTCGGGGGCGCCGTAGCCCTCGAAGAAGTCCCGCCAGCTCTCGCCCACCGACGACGGGTCCTGGCGGTACCGCTCGTACATGTCGTCGACGAGCCAGGCGTTGGGGCCCACCATCTCTACGGCGCCCGGGCCGGTCGAGCCTGGCGCCGCGGCCGCTTCGTCAGCCATCTCGGTACCGAGTCTACCGGCGCCTCCCCGCCAACCCGCTCCTGCCACGGGCCGGCCTAGGACGGCGGACCCATGGGGAGGCCGGCGTGGAGGCGCGCCTGCTCCAGCTCGTTGATCTCGATCCGCTGGTTGCGTGCCATGCGCGCCGCCATGTCCCGCACGAACCCCGAGCGGGCGTGCTCGGCCGCGTACTCGGCCATGTGCACCCCGCCCCGATGGTGCTCCTGCATGAGCGTGACGAACAAGGCGTCGGCGTCCCGGCCCTTGGCGGCGCGGAGCCGGGCCAGCTCGGCCTCGCTGGCCATGCCCGGCAGCTCCCCGACCTCGACCGGCACGCCCATCCACTCCATCGCCCGCCGGGGGTTCTCGGGCGGCAGTCCCCACTGGGCGAGCCGGCCGTCCATCAGCCCGATCTCGTACGCATGCAGGGTCAGGATCTCCCGGGCGAAGACGGCGATCCCGGCCTCCTCGCCGTTCCCCAGCTCGACAGCGCTCATCCGGAGGGCCTGCTCGTGGTGGGTGGTCATGTCGTACAGGAAGCCGGCATCGACCGAGCCTTCCCCCGGATGGCCGGCCGGACGTGACCCGATCACGTACCCGAGGGAGCCGGCCAGGTAGAGGAGCGCCAGCGCGAGCAGCACGGCCTGGGCGCCGGTGGGCGGCGGGAGGCGCCGCCTTCGGGCCGGCGTCTCGTCGGCGGGCGCGTCGCCCGAGGGCGCCTCCGTCGCGGTCACGTCGGCCACCACGTTGCCAGACCGCCGGGTGTCGCGACCCCATCCACTCCACTGGATAGCGTGCAGGCATGCGTTCGCAGGCCGCCGCCGGCCGCGTCATCGTCGGCCGCTACGAGCTCGTCGAGCCGTTGGGCGAGGGCCCCCTGGGCCGGCTGTGGCGCGCCCGTGACCGCGACGAGGAACGTGACGTGGCCGTCCGGGAGATCGAGCTGTCCGATCTCCTCGACGAGGCCGAGCAGGCCGCGCTGGCCGAGAAGGTGCTGCGCGAGGCCCAGGCCGCGGCCCGTCTCAACCACCCGGGCGTGGTCCCTGTCCTGGACGTGGTGGCCGAGCACGGGCATCCCTTCGTCGTCACCGAGCTCGTCGAGGGGCCGACCCTGGCCGATGTCGTCGCCCGGGACGGGCCGCTGTCACCGCCCCGGGCCGCC
>DASZOE010000176.1:0-14093 GCA_035550945.1 Acidimicrobiales bacterium | reverse complement strand
CGCCGCTCTCCGCGGCCGTCGCCGCCGCCCTGCTCGGCGACGTCTGAGGACGTCAGAAGAGGGCGAGCCCGAGGTACGCGAGCGGGCCGGAGAGCACGACTGCGGCGATGACCAACACGGCCGCGGCCGGGCCCCGCCGGTCCGGGGAGAGCAGGAGGCCGAGCCCCAGCAGGGCGAGGAGCAGGCCGGCGAGGGCGACGAAGCCGAACAGCACGATGGTGAGCGCGAACGACGCCCCGGCGCCGACGAGGGCGAGCAACCCGGCCAGCAGCCGTTCCTCGGTCGTCAGCGGCACGGGCACGGGCGCGGGTCAGCCCCGGGACGGGCCGTTCGGAGGGACGCGGACGGCCACGACGGCGATGTCGTCCCGGGCGTCGCCCCCCTGGAACTCGACGGCGGCGGCCACGATGCCGTCGGCGACGGCCTGGGCCTCGCTCCCGGCGACCGAGCCGAGGGTCGCCCGCAGGCGCCCGGTGCCGAAGAACTCGCCGTCGCGCCGGGCCTCGGTGACGCCGTCGGTGTAGAGGACGAGGAGGTCACCGGCACGGAGAACGGTGGTGTCGTCGTGGAGCGCGGGCTCGTCGAGGATCCCGAGCATGGTCCCGTTCCTGCCCACGGCCTCGACCGTGCCGTCGGCCCGGTGGCACAGGGGCAGCGGGTGGCCGCCGGAGCTCACGCCGGCGCGGACGCCGCCGTCGCCCTGCTCCAGGCGGACGAAGACGGCGGTGCAGCAGTTCTCGGGCTGGTCCCGCACGAGGGCGTGGTGGAGGGTCCGGAGGACGGCGCTCGGGCACGGGGCGTGGAGGGCTTCGGCGCGGACGGTGTAGCGGACGAGGGCGGTGACCACCGCCGCCCCGGCACCTTTGCCGCAGACGTCCCCGAGCACCACGCTCCACGATCCCCGCTCCGTCTCGAACAGGTCGTAGAAGTCGCCTCCCACCTCGGTGCCGTCCCCCGCGGGGCGGTAGGCGCCGGCCACGTCCAGGCCCGGTATCGGGCCGATGGCCGGCGGGAGGAAGGTCGCCTGCAGGGTGCGGGCGAGGGCGGTGGCCCGAGCCTCGGACTCCTCGGCCCGGCGCCGGGCGGCGAGCAGCTCCGTCTCGTAGGCCCGGCGCTCGGTGGCGTCGAACATCGCGGTACGGACCAGCACCGGCGCGGCCGACTCGTCGAGCTTGAGAACCGAGTTCATCAGGGCCGGAAGGCGGGCTCCGGAGCGGCAGACGACCTGGAGCGCGATCTCACGCACGTGGCCCTGCATGCGCAGCAGGGGGGCGAAGTGGGTCTCGTAGAAGATCCGGTCGCCGGGGGCGAGGAGCTCCTGGAACCGCCGTTGCCCGACCAGCTCGTCGCGGTCCTCAGGTTGGGGCAGTGCCCGGTCGCCCGGAGCTTCACCAGCCGGCTCCCGGGAATGCGCTCGTGCACGTACCGGCCGACGGCGTCGGGCGCGATGACGTCGTCAGAGCACTGCAGCACCAGCGTCGGCACCGCGACCCCAGCCAGGTCTCCCCGGTTGTCGGACAGGAAGGTGGCGCGGGCGAAGCGCTTCTGGATCTGGGGGTCGGTCCGGCAGAAGCTGGCGGTGAGCTCGGCACCGAGCTCGGGCCGGTCAGGGGTGCCCATGATCACGGGCGCCATCGCGCTCGACCATCCCAGGTAGTTGCTGTCGAGGGACTCCAGGAGCCCCTCGATGTCCTCGTCCGTGAAGCCGCCGACGTAACCGTCGTCGTCGATGTACCGGGGGGAAGGCCCGACGAGCACGAGGGCGCCGATCCGCTCGGGCGAGGCGACAGCCGCCAGCACGCCGATCATGGCGCTCACCGAGTGCCCCACGAAGACGACGTCCCGCAGGTCGAGCGCGTCGCAGATCTCGACCACGTCGCGCGCCTAGCCGTCGAGGCGGGCGTACCGCTCGACGTCGTAGGCCCCGAGGTCGGACCCGCCGGCGCCGACGTAGTCGAAGACACCGTCCGATAGCGGTCGGCGAATACCGGGGCCACGAAGCGCCACATGTTCTGGTCGCAGCCGAACCCGTGGGCGAAGACCATGGGCCGCCCCTCGGGATTCCCGCCGACGGCCACGTTGTTGCGGGCGGGCACGTCCACGGCCACCGGCTCACCCTAACCACGTGGGATAGGGTGAGCCCTCGGAGGGGAGTAGCCCTGCGAGCGATGCCGTCATCACGGCCGATGTCCGGCCCGGCACCTCGGCCCGTGATCGGGTGGCAAGACCTCCGGCACCAGCCGGAGGACCCCTTGGCGATGAGCCCACCCCTTGACCGCTCGCTGACGACGGGAGCGAGGACGAGATGACCGTGCTCGCGGCGGAGTCGCCCACCACGAAGTTCGTGTCCCTCGACGTCCCGCTCTGGGCGTGGGCCGCGCTGGTCGGGGCCATCGTCGTCCTCCTCCTGGCCGACCTGCTGATCGTCCACCGTCGCCCCCACGCCGTGAGCTTCCGGCAGGCCGCCATCGAGAGCGCGGCGTGGATCACGCTCGGCCTCGGGTTCAGCCTGGTCGTCGCCTGGGCCTTCGGGGGCGCGGCCGCGGGGGAGTACCTGGCGGGCTACCTGATCGAGAAGAGCCTGTCCGTCGACAACGTCTTCGTGTGGGCGGTGATCTTCGGGTACTTCGCGGTGCCGGCCAAGTACCAGTTCCGGGTGCTCTTCTGGGGCATCTTCGGCGCTCTGGTCCTGCGGGCGATCTTCATCTTCGCCGGCGTCGCCCTCCTGGAGACGTTCGACTGGGTGCTCTACATCTTCGGGGCCTTTCTGCTCTTCACCGCGGTGAAGATCGCCCGCCACCAGGGCGCCGAGGTCCATCCCGAGACCAACCCGGTGCTGCGCGTGTTCCGCCGCCTGGTGCCGTCCACCACCGAGTACGACAGCCAGCACCTGCTCACCCGCCGCAACGGCCGCCGGCTGGCCACGCCCCTGCTGGCCGTCCTGGTGCTCGTCGAGACGACCGACGTGGTGTTCGCCGTCGACTCCATCCCGGCCATCCTCGCCGTGTCGCGGGAGCCGTTCATCGTCTTCGCCTCGAACGCCTTCGCCATCCTCGGGTTGCGGGCCCTGTACTTCCTGCTCGCCGGGATGGCCGACCGGTTCCGCTACCTCAACGCCGGGCTCGGGGTGATCCTCGGCTTCGTCGGGATCAAGATGCTCGTGGTCGAGTGGTACCACTTCCCCACGTGGCTGAGCCTCGCGGTGATCGCCGGCGTCCTCACGGTGACGGTGTGGCTGAGCCTGCGGGCCGAGAGCCGGGAGGCGGCCGAAGCGGACTGACCGGCGCGAGGTCTCGCCGGCGAAGACCTCGACGGAGGTCAGCTCCGCCGGCAGCCCCCCGTGATCCGGCTCGCCTCCGGTCCCGGCCGTGGCTCGTCGACTCGTCGCCACGGAGGGCGAGGAAGGCGAGGGGGACGGAGGACACGGCCATGAGCAGGAGGGCGGCGGGCGCGGCGCGGGCGAAGAACCCCTCGCTGGTCGACGCCCACACCCGGGTGGCGAGGGTGTCCCAGCCCGTCGGGCCGAGCAGGAGGGCGGCGGGCAGCTCCTTCATGGCCGTGAGGAACACGAGGGCGAAGGCGGCGACGGCGCCGGGGCGGACCAGCGGGAGCAGCACCCGCCACGCCGTCCGGAGCCGGCCGACGCCGAGGGAGCGGCTGGCCTCCTCCAGCCGGGGGCTGACCTGGCCCAGGGTCGTACGCAGGGCGCCCACGCCCTGGGGCAGGAAGAGGACCAGGTAGGCGAAGACCAGCATCCACACCGTCTGGTACAGGGGCCTGGCCACCCGGGCGCCGAAGAACACGAGGGAGAGGGCCACGACCAGCCCGGGCACGGCGTAGCCGGCGTAGGCGGCCCGCTCCGACCACCGGGCCAGCGGGCCGGGGTGGCGGTCGGCGAGGAGGGCGACGGGCCACGCCGCGAGCACGGCCAGGAGGGCCCCCCCGGTGGCCGCCTGGGCCGAGTGGGCCGCGGCCCGCACGGTGGCCCCCAGGTCGACGCCCTCCCGGCTGCCGACGACCAGCCAGGTCACCAGGGTGGCGACCGGGACGGCGAGGGCGGCGAGCACGAGGAGGGTGAGGCCGGCCGCGGCCGGCAGCCGCCATCGGCCGAGGGGGACGGGGCGGGCCAGGCGGGCGCTGCGCGCCGACCCCTGTCGGGCCCGCGACCGGATGCGGCCTTCGCCGGTCACCACGGCCAACGACACGGCGGCGAGCACGAGGGCGAGCACGGCCGCGCTCGACCGGTCGAGTGAGCCCCGGTACTGCACGTAGATCACCCGGGTGAACGTGTCGTAGCGCAGGAGGGAGACGGCGCCGAAGTCGGCCAGCGTGTAGAGGGCGACCAGCAGGCCGCCGGCGGCCACCGCCGGGCCCAGCTGGGGCAGCGTGACCCGCCGGAAGGTGGCCCACGCCCCTGCGCCGAGGCTGCGGCTCATCTCCTCGAGGGCGGGGTCGAGGCGCCGGAGGGCGCCGCGGACGGTGAGGGTGACGTAGGGGAAGGTCGAAAGCGACAGGGCCAGCCAGGCGCCCGGGAACCCGTACAGCTCGGGGAGCTCCTCGACGCCGAGGGGGCCGAGCCAGCGGGCGATCGTGCCTCGGGGCCCGAACGTGGCGATCACCGCCAGGGCGGCCACGTAGGAGGGAACGGCCAGAGGGAGGGCGGTGAGGACGGTGAGCGTGCGCCGCCCGGGCAGCTCGGCCCGGGCCGTCAGCCATCCCACGGGCACGCCGATGGCGATGGCGGTGGCGGTGACGGCGGCGGCCAGGCCCAGGCTGCGGAGCAGGAGCCGGAGCGTGCGGTCGGTGAAGGCCAAGTCGGCCGCCTCCGCGACGCCGACCTCCGACGCCCGGATGGTGAGGTAGACGAGGGGCAGGACGGCCAGGGCGGCCACGGCGACGGCGGCCAGGACGGTGAGCGGCGCCGCCCGTCCCCGCCGGCGGGGCCGACGCCGGCCGAGCGGCGACGGAGGCGGCTCGTCCCCGGCCGGGGGTACCCCGAGGTCGTCCTCGAGGTGGCCGGGGCGGACCGGGATGGCCATGGCAGCCGGAACGGCTAGAGGATGCCCAGGCGGGTGAGGAGGTCGACCGTGCCCTTGGCGTCGTCGAGCTTGGCCAGGTCGACCTCGGGCGGCGGCAGCGAGGTGATCTCGGGGACGCCGGCGCCGCCCTGCACGGTGGGCACCACCGGGATCTCGTAGGTCCGCTCCGCGAAGTAGCGCTGGGACTCGTCGTTCAGGAGGAACTCGACCAGGCGCCGGGCGTCGGCGGCGCGGTCGGTCCCCTTGACCACACCGGCGGCCGACACGTTCACCAGCGACCCGGGGTCGCCGTTGCCGAAGACCTTGTTCTCGGCCTCGCCGGCCCGGCCCTCGGCCCGGAGGCGGTAGAGGTAGTAGTGGTTGACGAAGCCGGCGTCGACCTCGCCCCGCCCGACGGCCTCCACGATGGCGCTGTTGTTGGGGAACTCCCGAGGATCGTTGGCCTCGACGCCCTCGAGCCATTTCCGCGCCGCGGCCTCCCCCTCCATGACCCGGAAGGCGGTGACGAAGGCCTGGAAGGAGCCGTTGGTCGGCGCCCACGCCAGGCGGCCCTTCCACCTCGGGTCGGTGAAGCCGTCGACGGTGGGCGGGAGCTCCGACTCGGGCACCTTCTCGGTGTTGTAGACGACCACGCGTGCCCGCCCCGAGAGCCCCACCCAGAGGCCCTCGGGGGAGCGGAACTGGGCCGGGACCTTCTCCAGCACCGGACGTCGGAGGGGAACGAGCCGCCCGGCGTTCGCCACCTGGCCGATGTTGCCGGCGTCCTGGACCAGGAGCACGTCGGCGCGGGGCCGGTCGCCCTCCTCGAGGACGGCGCCGGCCACCTCGGCCGAGTCGCCGTAGCGCACCTTGACCTCGGTGCCGGTCTCCTCCTCGAAGCGCTGGAGCAGGGGGCCGACGAGGTCCTGGGTGCGGCCCGAGTACACGGTGAGCTCGGTCGAGTCGCCCGAGCAGGCAGCGCCGAGGACGGCCAGGGCCAGGGCGGTGATCGCCGCGACGGCGGGGCGACGCAAAGGCATTCGGGGAACCTTCCATGTTGTGTTCAGGGTCCCTAACTTACTGGCCCGGCGCGGGGATCGGCCAGAGCCCCGTCAGGCCGGGAAGGCGACGACCTCCCCGTCGACGTCGACGCGGACCCGGTCGCCGGGATGGAACAGGCGCTCGGTGCCCAGCCGGGCGTGCAGGACGGTGCCGTCGACGGCGATTTCGACGAGCTGGTCGTGCCCGAAGTAGGTAGCCGCCACCACCCGGGCGGCGCCCCCCGGCTCGGCCGTGAGGCGGACCGCCTCGGGCCGCACGACGGCCAGCACCGCGCCGGCGGCCGTGCCCGGGAGGAGCGGCAGGCGCCCGAGCGGCGTGTCCACGGCCGTCCCGTCGGAGGTGCCGGCCACCAGGGCGGCGTCGCCGACGAAGCGGGCAACGAAGGCGCTGGCCGGGTGACGGTAGACCTCCTCGGGCCGGCCGACCTGGACGACCCGTCCCGCGTCCATCACCGCCACCCGGTCGGCTAGCGACAATGCCTCCTCCTGGTCGTGGGTGACGAGGACCACGGTGGCGCCCGCCGTGCGCAGGATCGCCGCCACCTCGGAGCGGATGCGGGCCCGGAGAGCGGCGTCGAGGTTGGCGAAGGGCTCGTCGAGCAGCACGACTCCCGGCCGGGGAGCCAGCGCCCGGGCGATGGCGACCCGCTGCTGCTGCCCACCCGAGAGCTCGGCCGGGTACCGCTCGCCGAGATGGCTCAGCCCGACCAGCTCGAGCACCTGGGCGACCCGGGCCGCCCGGGCCGGGTGGCGGCGCCGGCCGGGGAGCCCGTAGGCGACGTTGGCGGCGACGGTGAGGTGGGGGAAGAGAGCGTGGTCCTGAACGACGATGCCGACCCGACGGCGCTCGGGAGGGACGAACCGGCCCCCGCCGGCGACGACCCGGCCCTCGACGGAGACGGACCCGCCGTCGGGTTGCTCGAAGCCGGCGACCAGACGCAGGAGCGTCGTCTTGCCGCACCCGCTGGGCCCGAGGACGGCGAGCAGCTCGCCCCGCCGGACCTCGAGGTCGACGCCGGCGACGGCCGTCACCGACCCGTAGACCCGGCGCAGGCTCGTGCAGACCACCGCGGGCACGGCCGGGGCGTCCGGGACAGCGGGGGGAGCCTCGGGATCGACGCTGGCCGCCACGCACTCCGAAGGTACCCGGCCGCGGGTGCCTTGGAGCGCGAGCAGCACGAGACGGGGCCGGGGGACCGTGTCGCGGCCGGCGGCACGTCCCGGGGCGCGCGGCGATGCTCGCCTCGGGTGGCCGAACACAAGTTGTTAGGATCGCCTACATCGATCTCTTTGCCTTCTCGACCGATCCCCGCTTCGCGCCGCGGGTGGTGCGGAGCGGAGCCGCCGGCGTGGTGGTCGACTGGGAGCGGCGGGGGAAGCGGCGCCGGCAGGCGGGCGCCGACACCCAGGTCAACGCGGACACGCCCGCCGACCTGGCCAACGTGCGGGCCGCCACCCCGGGCCGGGTGCTGTGCCGGGTGAACGGGTGGGGACGGTGGACACCGGGCGAGATCGACCTCGCCGCGTCGCTCGGGGCCGACGAGGTGCTCCTGCCCATGGTCAGGAGGGCCGAGGAGGTCGACGCCGCCCTCGAGGTCGTCGCCGGCCGGTGCGGCCTCGGCATCCTGGTGGAGACGGCCGACGCGGTGGACGCCGTGGGCGAGCTCCTGTGCCGACCGCTGTCCCGCGTCTACCTGGGCCTCAACGACCTGATGATCGACCGCCGTTCGCGCTGCCTGTTCGCGGCTCTGATCGACGGCACCGCCGACGCCGTGGGGGCCGCGGCCGCCGCCGCGGGGATCGCCTTCGGCGTGGCCGGGCTCACCCGGCCGGACGCGGGCCATCCCGTCCCCTGCCGCCTGCTCATCGGGGAGCTCGCCCGCCTCGGCGCCGCGTTCACGTTCCTGCGGCGTTCGTTCCACGCCGACACGTCGGGCCGCCCGCTCGCCGTCGAGGTGCCCCGCATCCTCGGGGCCGCCGCCGCCGCCTCCCGCCGGGGCGCGGAGGAGGTCGCCACCGACCGGGCCGACCTCGAGGGGCTGGTCGGACGCCTCAACGGCGACGAGGCGGAGGCGGTGTGAGGGCGCTCGTCACCGGCGCCGGCGGCTTCGTCGGCGCCCACCTGGCGGCGCGCCTCGTCGCCGACGGCTGGGACGTGGCGGGCACCATCCGCCCCGGGAGCTCTCCGCACCGCCTGGCGGCGCTCGACGTGGGGGAGGCGGTCGACATGGTGGCCGTCGACCTCGCCGAACCCGGCCAGGTGACCGCCGTGGCCCGGGACGCCCGGCCCGACGCGGCCTTCCTCCTGGCCGCGGCCCGGGCCGAGGCCAGCCCCGAGGAGCGGGCGGCGACCGCCGCCGTCAACGGCGTCAGCGCCCTCTGGTTGACCGACGCGCTCCCCGAGACCTGCCGGGCCGTCGTCCGCCTGGGCTCCTCGACCGAGTACGGCGAGGTGGCGGGGGCCACGGACGAGCACGCGCCGCTGCGGCCCCGAGGCTTCTTCGGGGCCACCAAGGGGGCGGGGTCGCTGCTGGTCGCGGCGGCCGCGGCGCGCCGGGGCCTGCGGGCCGCCGTCCTCCGCCCCTTCCAGGTCTACGGTCCCCTCGACCAGCGAAACCGGCTGGTGCCGACGGTGCTGCGGGCCGCCCAGCGGGGAGAGCCGGTGTGGCTCACCGCACCCCGCCGGCGGCGCGACTGGGTCTTCGTCGACGACGTGGTGGACGCCTGCGTCCGCGCCGCGTGCGACGACTCCCTGCCCGCCGGCCAGGTCCTCAACATCGGCACCGGTCGCCAGGTGGCCAACGAGGAGCTGGTGGCCGAGGTCGAGTGGGTGACCGGGCGCCGCCTCGAGGTCTCCCTCGACCACGAGGGCCGGGAGTGGGACACCGGCAACTGGGTCTGCGACCCCTCCCTCGCCCGGCGGCTCCTCGGATGGGAGGCCACCGTCGATCTCCGCGAGGGCCTGGCCCGCTGCTGGAAGGCGGTCCAAGGGTGAGGACGGGGGACGGCGAGGTGGTGGTCGTCGTGCCGGTGTACGCCAACGCCCCCACCCTCCCCCTCCTCGCCGAGCGGGTGAGGGGGGCGCTCGGCGACCGGGCCTGGCGCCTGCGGCTGGTGATCGACGGCTCCCCCGACGACAGCCTGGCCGTGGCCCGGGGGCTGGCGGCCGACGACGACCGGGTGAGGGTGACCGCGCTGGCGTCCAACGTCGGCCAGCACCGGGCCCTGGCCCGCGGCCTGGCCGACGAGGCCGGCGCCGCCCACTGGGTCTGCCTCGACGCCGATCTCCAAGACCCGCCCGAGGCGATCCCCCTCCTGCTCGACCGGCTGGCCGTGGGCGACGTGGACGCTGTCTTCGCCGGCCGCCGGGGGACCTACGAGGGCCGGGGCCGGCGGGTCGCCGGCCGCCTGCACCGGGTGCTGCTGGCCGCCGCCACCGGGCTGCCCGCCGACGCCGGCGCCTTCCTCGCCCTCACCGCCCAGGCTCGGGACGCGATTCTCGGCCTCGACGCGCCGAGCGTGGTCGCGGCGGTCGGCGTGGCCGGCGTGCCGGTGGCCTCCGTGCCCGTGGAGCGGTCGTCCCGGGTCCACGGTCGGTCGGCCTGGACCGCCTCGGCCCGCCTCCGCCAGGCGGCGCGCACGCTGGCGTGGGCGGTCCGGGCCCGCCGTCAGGTCGGGGCCGGGGCCCGCTCCCAGCGCTGGACGAGGACGCCGGCGTAGCGGCCCTCGAACCGGCGCTCCTCGACCACCTGCATTCCCCGCCCCGTCAGCTCCTGGTCGAGGGCGGCCAGCTTCTCCCGGTCACCCTTGACGCCGTCCCTCGACCGCCGCACCACCCACACGGTCGCCGCCGCCGGGACGGGCGCCGGGGGCAGGACGACGTCGGCCACCAGCGACCGGTGCTCGCGACGGGTGTAGTGGTCCACGCCCAGGGCGTCCCAGCGGGCGGCGGCCACGACCGGCTCTCCCGGCCGGTGGGCCCGGGCCACCGCCGCCACCGCCCCCCGGACGTCCTCCTTGGGCCCCAGCCGGACCTCCCTGGCCGTCGCCCACAGGGAGGTGGCGAGGACCGTCCCCAGCAGCACGACGGCCACCGGCCGCCAGGCCCGCGCCGCGAGGGCCACCAGGACCGGGAGCCCGAGAAGGGCGGGGAGCAGGTAGCGGTCCACGTAGACGGGCCGCACGAGCTCGACGGCGGTGACGGCCACCACGGGAACACCCACCCACGCAGCGGCCACGACCCGGGCGTCGCGGCCGCCGGCGGCGGGCCACAGGAGGCCGACGGCCCCGGCCAGCCCGGTGGCGACGACCAGCGGTGTCCAGGCCCCGGACCACGACTGGAAGAGCTGCACGGGGACGGCGAGGCCCACGCCGGCGATCCACTCCGCGCCGGAGGCGCCCACGCCGTTGGCGACGGCGGTGGCCACCAGCGCGAGGGCGGGCCCCGCGCCGAGCGCGGTCGCGGCCACCACCGGTCGGGCCCGGCGCCCGCGGAGGACGGCGGCGGCGACCGCGAACCCGGCGGCGACCGGCACCGCGAACCAGTGGGCCAGCCCTGCGGCGGCGACGCCGGCGCCGTACAGGAGGAGCGAGCGGGGCCGGCCGTCGAGCCACCGGGCCAGGCCCAGGGCGGCCAGGGCGGTGCCGAGGAGGGCGATCGAGTACCCCCGGGCCTCGGCCGCGTACTGGACGACGAAGGGGTTGGTGGCGGCCACGAGCCCGGCGGCGACGGCCACGCCCGTTCCCGCCAGGCGCCCGACGGCACGGGTGAGGACGGCCACCGCGGCCACGGCCGCGACCACCGACAGCAGCCGGAGGCCCCACTCGTCGGGGGAGAGGCCGGTGACGAGCAGCCAGACGTGGGCCACCGCGTAGTACGGCCCGTTGTAGGAGGGGGGGGCGTCCCGCAGGTAGGGGAGCAGGCCCTCGCCGCTCACCACCGCGTCGAAGAGGCGGCCGACGGGGAGGGGCGCCATCTCGGCGGTGAACAGCTCGTCGTACCAGAGGCTCCGGGGCTGGGCCAGGAGCCAGCCGCCGAGCAGGGCCATGACCAGCGGAGGGAGCAGCCACCACGCGCCCCCGAGCCACGCCCGCCGGCGAGGGGGCGGGGACCGGTCGGGCGCGGGTGCGGGCGCGCCGACCTCGGTGGTGGTCACGAGGGAACCGGGAGGAGCCGGCTCAGGCCGGCAGCGGCTCGGCTTCGGTGACGTAGATCTGCGCCGCCAGGGCCGGGCTCACGGCGAGGGCGACGTCGGCCAGCTCCACGGTGAGTGTGCCGTCGGGGGCCCGCGACCGCACCTCGGCCTCGGTACCGGGCACGAAGCCGTGCTCGCCGAGGTAGGTGAGGGACTCGGTGTCGATCTCGACCTGCTCGGTGATGCGCTCGAGCCGGACGCGGTCGCCGGGCTGGGCGCCGGCGAGGGGGACGAGGGTGCGCTCCGGGACGGCGGCACCCGGGATGGGGTTGCCGTGGGGGCAGGTGCTCGGATGGCCGAGCACGACCGTCAGGAGCTCCTCGACCTCGTCGGAGATCACGTGCTCCCAGCGGCAGGCCTCGATGTGGGCCTTGTGCCAGGCGAGCCCGATCACGTCGGTGAGGAGGCGCTCGGCCAGGCGGTGCTTGCGGACCACCGACTCGGCCCGGGCCCGGCCCTTGTCGGTGAGCGCGAGCGCCCGGCCCTTGGTGCGGAGATAGCCCTCGGCCTTCAACCGTCGAACCGTCTCGGACACCGTCGGCGCCGAGTACCCGAGGCGCTCGGCCAGCCGGGCCTGGATCACGGGCGCGTCGTTCTCCTCCTCGAGCTCGAGGACCGCCTCGAGGTACTCCTCGAGCGGTGGATGGAACCCGTCAGCGGCTGGCATGTCCCGTCACCCCGCCATGGTGCCATGTCCGGCGGAGATGCGATGCCCTCGGCCCTTCCGACGACGGCTGCTACTCCCGGACCTGCTGGGCCAGGTAGTTGGCCTCGCCCACCTGCTGGATGAGGACGAGCTGGGACTCGATCCAGTCGGCGTGCTCCTCCTCGCCCTCGAGGATGGAGACCAGCAGCTCCCGGCTCCCGTTGTCGCCCGACTGCACGCACAGGGCGATGCCCTCGTTCAGGCGCCGGATGGCCTCGGCCTCCAGGGCGAGGGCCAGCGTCAGCTTCTCGGGCACCGTCTCGCCCACCTTCACGGCGCCCAGGCGCTGGAGGTTGGGGACGCCGTCCAGGTAGAGGATGCGCTCGATGAGCTTCTCGGCGTCGCCCATCTCGTCGATGGAGTCGGCCCGGATGTGGGCGGCCAGCGCCTTGTAGCCCCAGTCCTCGCACATCTTGGCGTCGACGAAGTACTGGTTGATCGCGGTCAGCTCCGCGGTCAGCACGTCGTTGAGCAGGTCGATGACGGCTTGCACACCCTTCACGAGGCCACCCCCGCCGGGAGCATAGGCGCCCGGGGCGCGCACATCGGGGTGTCGCTCGCGAAGCCGTACTCGGCGAGCAGCGCCTGCAGTGCGGGCAGGCAGCCGCCGCACCGGGTCCCGGCTCCGCAGCGCCGGCCTACCTCGGCCGGCTCCCGCGCCCCCTCCTCGATGGCGCAGCGCACCCTCCCGTCGGTGACGGCGCGGCAGTGGCAGACGTACATCCGCTCACCCGGCCGCGAAGCCGGGCGGCGGCTCCGCGGGCGTCGAGCGGACCAGGCAGGGAACTCCTTCGGCGGCGAGGGCCAGGGCGGTTCCGAGCGAGACGCGGCGGACGACGGGCAGGCGGTGCCCGATGCCGGCCACCTGGCAGACGGCGGTGCCGTCGCCCTTGACCTCCACCCGGACCCAGCGGATCCTCCGCATCCCCAGGCCCGCCGTCGGCGGGCGGGTCACCGGGACCCGGGGCCGGACCTGGACATGAGTCGTTCCGAGCACCATTTGTAAGGTACTCCTTACAACAGCCGCTCGACAACAGGACGTCGCCCGGTCCTCGCCCCAACCGACCTCGGTAGGGGTGCCTAAGGGTCGGGCGGCGTGGTCGCCGTCGCCGGGCCCTCGTCGGGTTGCGGCTCGGCCACGGGCGCGTCCGCGGGCTCGTCTTCGGCGCCATCTGCCTCCCCGCCGCCCTCGAGCTCGGCGACCGAGGGGATCTCGGAGCTGCCCACCCAGCGGTTGAGCACGACGGACAGGACGGCCAGGCCGATCGTGATGGCGGTGGCCAGGACCATGTGGTCGCGGAAGAAGTCGAGGACGGCGTCGACGGGGGTGGCCAGCAGCCCGCTCGACAGGCGGACGGCGATCACGGCCGTGATCGTCCCGGCCAGGTTGACGGCCAGGAAGGCGGGGAACGGCATGCCCGTGGCTCCGGCCAGGGCGCAGACCACCGCTCCCGGGAAGAGGAAGACCATCGGGTAGGCGGCCTTGGCGAAGTACTTCTCGGTCCACACGACGAGCTGGCCCCCGCCGCCGTTCTTCTCCAGCCAGCGGATGGCCCGGTCGCCGTACCAGAACCCGAGCAGCCAGTACAGCGGGTCCGAGACGAGTCGCCGGAGCGTCCCCACCACGACGAAGGGCACCAGGTCGACCCGGCGGGCGAGGATCAGCATCCGGTTGCGGGCGTCGAGGGCGATGAGGAGCAGGGGGTGCTCGGTGGCCAGGGTGGGCGTGAAGGCCGTCGCGATCGTGCCTGCGGCGATGACGACCGTGATCCCGCTGATGAGCAGCACCAGCTTGCGCCGGCTGGGGCGGGCTCCCTTCTCCACGAGCCCGACGCTAGGCGTCGGGCGAGGGTCAGCTGGCGCGTCCCTCGGCGCCCACGAAGTCGGCCAGCGCGAGCCGGCGTCCCAACTCGGCGCCCTCCTGCAGGAGGGCCCGGCTGCGCAGGTCGTTGCGCCCCTGGAGGGCCCGTCCCCACTCGTGCAGCGTGCGGGCCAGCAGGGGGCCGGCTTCGAGGCTGCGCTGGACCTCGGCGGCGACGCGGTACTCACGGTCGGCCTCGTCCCACCGGCCCAGGGCGGCGGCCAGCAGCCCCCGGTAGCGGGCGGTGGCGCC
>DASZOE010000175.1:0-2740 GCA_035550945.1 Acidimicrobiales bacterium | reverse complement strand
GGCCCGGCGACCTCCTCGTCATCAACCCGTCGCGGACGCGTCCGGCCGCCCTCCCCGCCCGGCGCGCCGACGGCACCCCGCTGCGGCTGCACTTCTCGACCCGCCTGCCCGGCGGGCGCGCCCTCGTCGAGCTGCGCCGGCCCGACGGTGTCGGCAGCGCGCCGTTCGCCGACGGCGAGGTGGGCGAGGTGCTGGCCCTCCCCGCCGGGGCCAGGGCCCGCCTGGTCGCGCCGTGGGAGAAGGGCGGGCGTCGGCTGTGGGTCGCCGAGCTGTCACGGGTCGAGTCGCCGTTCGCCTACCTCGCGGCCAACGGGTCCCCCGTCCGGTACCGCCATGTCGACCGGCCGTGGCCGCTGTGGGCCTACCAGACCGTCTACGCCACCGACGACGGGAGCGCGGAGATGCCGAGCGCGGGCCGGGCTCTGACCGCGGGCATCATCACCCGCCTGGTGGCCCGCGGCGTGGGAGTGGCGCCGATCGTCCTGCACGCCGGCGTGTCATCGCCGGAGGCCCACGAGGCCCCCGCGCCCGAGTGGTTCCGCGTGCCGCCGGCCACGGCCCGGTGGGTTGACGCGACCCACGCCGGGCGAGGAGCCGTCGTCGCCGTGGGAACGAGCGTCGTGCGCGCCCTCGAGACCGTGGCCGACGCCGCCGGCCGGGCCCACGCCGGAGAGGGATGGACCGAGCTGCTCGTCGGCCCCGAGCGCGGCGTCCGCCTCGTCGACGGGCTGCTCACCGGCTGGCACGAGCCGGAGGCGTCGCACCTCCGCCTCCTCCAGGCGGTGGCCGGGCCGGACCTGCTGCGCCGCTCGTACGAGGAGGCGCTGCAGCACCGCTATCTCTGGCACGAGTTCGGCGACCTGCACCTCGTCCTGCCGTGAATGTCACACCCTGTCGATAGCGTCCCCGGCGTGGTGGCGTCAGCCGCGCCGGAACGCAGACGGTCGATGACAGGAGGGTGGATGGACGAGGTCTCGGTGATCAGCTGCGACGACTGCATCATGCAGGGCACCGACGCGTGCGCCGACTGTGTGGTCACGTTCATCTGTGGTCGCGAGCCCGACGAGGCCGTCGTCATCGACGTCGCCGAGGCCCGTGCCGTGCGCATGCTCGGCGAGGCCGGCCTCGTTCCCCGGCTCCGCCAGGTTCGGCGGCAGGGGTAAGGCGTATACACGGAAGCCGCGAGGGCGGGTGCTAGCGTCCCCTTGAGGAGGCCCGAGGGGTACGGGCCGCTGTTCGAGCCAGGAGCCCTCCGTGCGAAAGCTGCACCTCGTCGGATTCACGTCCGACCGCAAGGGGCTGATATACAGCGCCCGACGGGGCTCGAAGTCCGGAGGCTTCCTAGTCCCCATCGAGGACTCGCTGTTGGCGCGGATCGAGGAGGTGACGCGCGGGCCCGACGGCGAGGAGGGCGGGGCGTCCCTCAGCCCGCAGCCGATGCCCGCGCCCGCACCCGGTGCACCGGGCCGGCCCCGGTCGCAGAGCGCGCTGACGCCGCGCGAGATGCAGACGCGGTTGCGCGCCGGCCGCACCATCGCCGAGGTGGCCGCCGAGGCCAAGGCCGACCCCGAGTGGGTGGAGCGCTTCGCGATTCCCATCCTCGCCGAGCAGACGCAGATGGTGGAGCTGGCACGGAGCCTCACCTACGCGAAGCCGCGCCGCGGCGAGTCGGCCGAGCCCCTCGGCCCGTCGGTCGCCGAGAACCTCGCCGACCGGGGTGTGCAGCTGCCCGACGACGTGTTCGACGCGGCATGGAGCGCGTACCAGCTGCACGACGTCGTGTGGGTGGTGCGCATCCGGTACCGGTCGCGCGGGCGGATCCTGGAGGCGGCGTGGGAGGTCAACGTCGCCACCGGCCAGCTCACGAGCCGCAACCGGCTGGCCTCCGACCTGGGCTTCGTGGAGAAGGGCGCCCGCCGCCGGCCCGCTCCGCGCCTCGACGCGCCGGTCGCGGAGGAAGCCCCTGTCGATGGCGTGATCACGCGCCGGGCCAGCGCTCGGCGCGGCAAGACGGAGACGGACGGGGGCACGAGGCCCAAGTCCGGGGGCCGCGCCACCAAGGCGCGAGGCACCGCGGCCAAGGCGCGACGCCCGGCCAAGGCGACGACCGCGAAGCGGACGCGTCCGACCCAGCGCCGAGCGTCCGAGTCGGTCGCCCGGGCCCCGTCCTCGCCCAAGGCGAGGGCTTCGGCCCGCACCAAGGCCACGGCGAAGGCACGTCCGGCACCGGCCAAGGCCAAGGCCGCGGCCAAGGCCCGCCCTGCAGCCGCCAAGGCCAAGGCCAAGGCGACGGCCAAGACCCGCTCCTCGTCGGCGCGGACGCGATCCGGCACCGCGGCCAAGCGGCCACCATCGGCGCAGCCCGCCAAGCGGGCCGCGACCCGGTCGGACGGCCCGCGGTCCCGGGCCCGTAAGGCGGTCAACGAGAACCCTCCTGGGCCGGCGCAACTCGACGGGCCCGCTAACGCGACGACCGGCCTGCGTGGCCAGAACGCGACGACCGGCCTGCGCGGCCAGAACGCAACGACCGGCCTGCGTGGCCAGAACGCAACGACCGGCGTGCGTGGCCAGAACGCAACCGACAACCCAGGCGCGGGCGGGCCGACGCCCGAGCCGGCCACCGAGGATCGGTCCCGCGTCCCGGTCAACCGCTTGATGGTGAGCCGCGTCGCCGCCAGCCGCGCCGCCGCGGCCCGGCTTACCGACGACCGACGGGTCGCCAACCCGCTCCCTCCCTCCC
>DASZOE010000174.1:0-3927 GCA_035550945.1 Acidimicrobiales bacterium | reverse complement strand
GCTCTACACGTTCCCGGCCTTCCCGACGACGGTGCCCCAACTCGACGGGTGGCTCGAGAACGACCCCTTCGGCTCGCAGCCCGCCGACAAGCTGGCCTTCCTCAAGGACGCCGAGAACTGGACGACGAACGTCGGCCACCCCGGGCCGGCCAACGCCGCCGTAGGCGAGGTGTTCGACACGTTCATCATCCCCAAGATGATGGCCAAGGCCGCCCGCGGCGAGCTGAGCCCTCGCGACGCGGTGGTCGACGCCGAGAGCCAGATCAAGCCGATCTACGAGCGGTGGCGACAGCGGGGCCTGGTGGGGGGGACCAGGTAGCCCGGTCCTCGGATCGCGCTGCGTGGCCGTCGTCGAGGTCCGCCACCTCACCAAGCAGTTCGAGGGCAACGCCTCGCCGGCCGTCGACGACCTCGACCTGGCCACGGCGGAGGGCGAGTACCTCGTCCTCCTCGGCCCCTCGGGCTGCGGGAAGACCACCCTGCTCCGGCTCATCGCCGGGTTGGAGCAGCCCACGGCGGGCGAGATCTTCATCGGCGGCGAGCCCATGGTGGGCCTGCCGCCCCGCGCCCGGAAGATCGCCATGGTCTTCCAGAGCTACGCCCTCTACCCGCACAAGACCGCCCGCAAGAACATCGAGTTCCCGCTCAAGGCCCAGGGCGTGGAGCCGGAGCAGCGGGCCGACAAGGTCGAATGGGCGGCCAACCTCCTCGGGATCACCCGCCTCCTCGACCGCCGGCCCCGCCACCTCTCCGGGGGCGAGCGCCAGCGGGTGGCGCTGGCCCGGGCCCTCGTGCGCGAGCCCAGCGTGTTCCTGCTGGACGAGCCCCTCTCCAACCTCGACGCCAAGCTCCGGGCCACCGCCCGCGACGACCTCAAGCAGTTCCAGGACCGTGTGGGCACGACGACGATCTACGTCACCCACGACCAGGTCGAGGCCATGGGCCTCGGGGACCGCATCGCGGTGATGTCCGAGGGCCGCGTCCGCCAGTTGGGCACGCCCCGGGACGTCTACCACGACCCGGCCGACACCTTCGTGGCCACCTTCCTGGGGTCGCCGCCCATGAACATCATCGAACGGGAGGACGTGCTCGTCGGCTTCCGCCCCGAGGCCCTCCTGCCCAAGGGCGTGGTCGACCCCGACGCCGACGCCTTGACGATCCCCTTCGACGTCCACCGCGTCGAGAACCTGGGCTCGGAGCGCCACGTCATCGGCACCGTCCGGCCGCTCGGCGAGGACACCCGGGTGATCGCCATGCTGCCCTCCACGGTCTCCGCCCACGTCCCCGCCGGGGAGACCTCGGAGTTCGTGATCCGCGGCGTCGACCTCCGCTTCTTCGACAAGGAGACGGGCACCCGTACCGGGCGCCGCCGCCTGTGAGCGCCGCCGGGACCTCGCCGCCGGCGGGGAAGGAGCGGCGGCGGCGGTTCCTCCTCGACCGGGAGGGCGTGCTGGCGCCCCTCATGCTGCTCCCCTCGGTCGTCTACATCGTGGCCCTGGTGGCCATCCCCTTCTTCCTGGCCATCGCCTACAGCCTGAGCGACGTCACCGTCGGTGACCCCAGCTTCGACTACGTGGGCCTGCGCAACTTCCGGGCGGTCCTGGACGACCCCGTGTTCCTGCGCTCATTGCGCAACAGCCTGTTCATCACCTTCGTCACCATGGTGCTGGTGCTGGTGCTGGGCAAGATCCTGGCCCTCGTCCTCACCCGGGACTTCCGGGGGAAGTGGGTGGTGCGGTTCCTCGTGCTGCTGCCGTGGACGACGCCCGTCTCGCTGGCCACCATCGCCTGGCTGTGGCTGCTCGACTCGCTGTTCAGCCCCATCGACTGGACCCTGCGCTGGCTCGGCCTCCTGGACGGGAACCTCCACTGGCTCGGCAACGAGAACCTGGCGGTGGTCTCGGTGATCGCGGTGCAGGTGTGGCGGATCGTGCCCCTGGCCGCGGTGATCATCATGGCCGGCATCAGCGCCATCCCCCAGGACATCGAGGACGCGGCCGAGGTGGACGGTGCCGGCTTCTGGCGCCGCCTGTGGGAGATCACCATCCCCCTCAGCCTGCCGGTGACCGCGGTGGCCACCCTCTTCGGCGCCGTCCTGGTCTTCACCGACATGAGCGTCGTCTTCGTCCTCACGCGCGGCGGCCCCATCGACGCAACCCAGATCCTGCCCACCTGGGCCTTCTTCCGGGGCATCCAGGGCGGCGACCTGGCCCAGGGCGCGGCGGTGGCCCTCTTCCTCTTCCCGCTCCTCCTGGCCATGGCCATACTGATCCTGCGATCGGTGCGGCGGATGGAGGTCCTCTAGATGGGCGCGGTGAGGGCCGAGGGCCGGACAGCCGTCGACCGGGCCAGGAGGAGGCGGCGGTGGGCCCGGGTGGGGCTCTACGCCCTGGTGGCGGGCTTCACCCTGATGGCCGCCTTCCCGTTCCTGTGGGCCCTGATCACCTCGTTCAAGGCCAACCAGGATCTCTACAACCGGAACAACAACCCCTTCCTGTTCAACCGCCCGCCGACGCTGGAGCACGTGCGCCTGCTCTTCGAGGGCACCGCCTTCGGGACCTTCGTGAACAACACGGTGGTGGTGGCCGTGGCCGTCGTCGTCATCACCCTGGTGGCCAGCGTGCCCGCGGCCTACAGCCTGGCCCGGCTCAAGCTGCGGTGGGGCGGCGCCATGGGGATCGCCATCTTCTTCGTCTACCTCATCCCGCCCTCGCTGCTCTTCATCTCGCTCTCCCGGGTCGTGTCCCAGCTCGGGCTCCAGGACTCGCGGTGGGCGCTGGTCGTCGTCTACCCGACGATCACCATCCCGGTGTCGGTGTGGCTGCTCATGGGCTTCTTCAAGTCCATCCCCCGGGACATGGAGGAGCAGGCCATGGTGGACGGCTACAGCCGGCTGGGCGCCTTCGTGCGAACCGTCCTGCCGCTGTCGTTCCCGGGGCTGGTCGCCGTCGTGGTGTTCACGGCCACGCTGTCGGCCAGCGAGTTCATCTACGCCCTCGCCTTCGTCTCCCGGACCAGCCAGAAGACGGTCAGCGTCGGGGTCCCGACCGAGCTCGTGCGCGGTGACGTGTTCTTCTGGCAGTCCCTCCAGGCCGCGACCCTGCTCGTGGCCATCCCCATCGCCCTGGTCTTCAACGCCTTCCTCAAGCGCTTCATCGCCGGCTTCACCATGGGCGCGGTGAAGGGCTGACCCGTCGCTACGGGCAGTTGCGCAGGGTCTCGCCCCCGACGCAGCGGTCGCTGCCGACCCAGCCGTCGAGGAGGTCGATGCCGACGCCGCCGTCGAGGGTGTCGTTGCCGACCTCTCCGAACAGGGCGTCGTCGCCGTCGTCGCCGGCGATGATGTCGACGTCCTGGCCCCCGAGGAGGACGTCGGCCCCGGTGCCGCCGGACACCTGGTCGATCCCGGTCCCGGCGCAGACGATGTCGTTGCCCCCGCCGGCCGCGATGCGGTCGTTGCCACCGAGCCCCAGGATCACGTCGGGGTTCCGGTCGCCGGCGAGGTTGTCGTTGCCGGCGGTGCCGATGATGGTGGCGTTGAACCCGTAGCACGTGCCCGCCGCGGTGTAGAGCTCGGCGGTGCCCGTGTCGCTCCAGCCGGCGACGAGCACCTTCCCGCAGTTGCGGCCGCAGACGTAGGGGTCGGCCACGTAGGACGTGGGGCTGGCGGAGAGGACCACGGCCTCGTAGCTGTTGGAGAGCGAGCTCGACGAGCCGTGGGTGTCGTTCATGGGCGCCTGCGTCGACCAGGTGTTGGTGGCCGGGTCGTACTCGTCGGTCCTCGTGGTGAGGGCCGACGGCGGGAAGGTCTGGCCGCTGGCGATCAGGACCTTGCCGTTGGGCATCACGGTGTAGGCGAAGTTGAAGCGGCTGTTGAAGCCGGTCAGGGGCGCGGCCAGGTCCCAGTCGTCGGCGGCCGGGTAGTAG
>DASZOE010000173.1:0-1931 GCA_035550945.1 Acidimicrobiales bacterium | reverse complement strand
GAGCTGGACCCGATCGTCCGCCTCGGCCAGCCGCCGACAGGCGACGCCCAGCTCGGTGGCGCACGTGAGGCGCAGCACCTGGGCGGCCTCGGAGCGGTCGCGGTCCAGGGCCGACCGGATGGCGAGCGAGCCGGCGATCATGGCGGCGGCGGCGACCACCGCGAGGACCCGGCGCACGCAGCGAGCGTAGGCGGCAGGCCGGGCGGAGAGCGGACGGCCGGCCGTTCGGCCCGCGGCCCCGACGAGCTCCGAAGGCGGCCCCCGGTAGGCTCGGGTGATGATCCCGACGCCGCTGCCGGAGCTCGGCCGCCGGGCCAAGGCCGCCTCCCGGCTGCTGGCCACCGCGTCGACCGCCACCAAGGACGCGGCCCTCGTCGCCGCCGCCGACCTGGTCGTCCAGCGGGCCCCGGAGATCCTCGCGGCCAACGCCGCCGACGTCGATCGGGCCCAGGCCGCGGGCACGTCGGCCACCGTCGTCGACCGCCTCCGCCTCACGCCCGCCCGTGTCGACGCCATGGCCGACGGCCTCCGCCAGGTGGCCGCCCTCGCCGATCCCGTGGGTCAGGTGGCCGAGGGCTGGACCCGGCCCAACGGCCTGCTGATCGAGAAGGTGCGGGTGCCCCTCGGCGTGGTGGCGATCATCTACGAGAACCGGCCCAACGTCACGAGCGACGCCTTCGGCCTGTGCCTCAAGGCCGGCAACGCCGCCTTCCTACGGGGTTCCTCGGCCGCCCTCGCCTCCAACGTGGCCATCGCCGCCGCCCTGCGCGAGGGCGTGGCCAAGGCGGGCCTGCCCGAGGACGCGCTCGTCCTGGTGGAGGACACCTCCCACGAGGCGGCCGTGGAGTTCATGCAGCTGCGCGACTCCATCGACTGCCTCATCCCCCGGGGCGGGCCCTCGCTGATCGCGGCCGTCCTGCGCAACGCCACCGTCCCCTACGTGATCGACGGCGACGGCAACTGCCACGTCTACGTCGACGCCTCCGCCGACCTCGACGCCGCCGTCGACATCCTCGTCAACGCCAAGACCTCACGGCCCTCGGTGTGCAACGCAGCCGAGTCGCTCGTCGTGCACGACGCCGTGGCCGAGGCGTTCCTGCCCCGGGCCGCGGCCGCCCTCGACGGCGTCGAGCTGGTCGGCGATGAGCGGGCCCGCGCCCTGGTCCCCGACATGGGTGCGGCGACCGAGGCCGACTTCGGCACCGAGTTCCTCGACCTCAAGCTGTCGGTGGCCGTGGTGCCGTCGCTGGACGCCGCCATCGACCACGTCAACCGCTTCGGCAGCGGCCACACCGAGGCCATCTGCACGAGCGACCTGGCCGCCGCCCGCCGCTTCGCCCGGGAGGTCGACGCCGCCGCGGTGGTCGTCAACGCCTCCACCCGGTTCACCGACGGCGAGCAGTTCGGCTTCGGCGCCGAGATCGGCATCAGCACCCAGAAGCTCCACGCCCGCGGCCCCATGGGCCTGCGGGAGCTCACCACCCTCAAGTACGTCGTCACCGGAGACGGCCAGGTCAGGACCTGAGGGCGGCCATGGGCGAGCGGTTCGAGTCCCCCGACGCCGTCCGCGCCGGCCTCCGGGCGGTCGACTACCTGGCCGACGAGGCCACTGCCGGCGTCGTCTACCTCGCCGACCGCCTCGACAAGCCGGTGCTCGTCGAGGGCCCGGCGGGCACGGGCAAGACCGAGCTGGCGAAGTCGGTGGCGGCCATGTCGGGCAGCCGCCTGTTGCGCCTCCAGTGCTACGAGGGCCTGGACGAGGCCAAGGCCCTGTACGAGTGGAACTACCGCAAGCAGCTGCTGCGCATCCAGACCGAGGCGCGCGAAGCGGGCTGGGAGGAGGTCAAGGAAGACATCTTCGGGCAGGAGTTCCTGCTCGCGCGGCCGCTGCTGAACGCCATCTCGGCCGAGCAGCCGGTCGTGCTCCTCAT
>DASZOE010000172.1:0-3711 GCA_035550945.1 Acidimicrobiales bacterium | reverse complement strand
CCGCCGAGCAGCGCTTCCTGCCGCATGGGTACTTGACGTATGGAGCCATGCGCGCCCTGGCCGCGTGGGAGCGCGGCGAGGGTGCGTTCTCGGCCCGCAGCACGCAGTGGTCGGAAATGGAGCTCTACCGCCAGATCGCCCTGTTCGGAAGTGGCCACGACGAGCGAAGCGACGCGTACCAGCTGGGCTACAACCTCCTCATCCAGTACCGCTTCAACCGGTACCGGCTCGGGGACAGCCTCATCGAGTCCGGCCTGCGGACGCTGTTCGAGGCCCAGCTGGACCGCGGCGTCTGGGAGAAGCGCGACCCGATCTTCCGCGACGGCAACCACGGGGAGGCCCACTGCTTCTCCTTCGAGCTCCTCTCCTGCCTGCTGCGCGACCTTCGGGGCGAGTGGTCGCTGCTGGTGCCGTGGGAGGAGCACCTCTCCCGCGCCGTGGAGTGGGCGGCCCGCAACGCCGTCCGTCGCTACGGCACCCCGTTGTGGCGCTCGGCCCACCTCGTCGAGGCCACCACGCCGCAGTCCTGGGCCACGGCCGAGGTGTACTCGTTCCTCCAGCTGTACTCGTCGTACCTGTCGTGGCGGATCCAGACGATCGTGCGCGAGGACTTCCGCAACGAGCCGGCCCAGGCGCCCAACCCGCGGGCCTTCGACGACCTCTACCAGCCCGAGGTCCCCCGGCCCCAGGACGGGCCGGTGCTGCTGGGCGACCTCATGCGCGACCGCCTCCTGGAGCCGCTGCGCATACCGGGCGACTCCCCGTCCTACTCACTGGTGCGGAGCACGAACCCGAGGGGAAAGGCGCGGTCGGGGATCCTCTTCGGCCCGCCGGGCACGGGCAAGACCACCTACGTCCGCAAGGTCGCCGAGTACCTGGGATGGCCGCTCGTGATGCTCGATCCCAGCGACTTCGCCGAGCAGGGCCTGCCCCTCATCGCGACGGTGGCGACCCGGGTGTTCTCCGAGCTGCTCGAGCTCGAGGACACGGTGATCCTGTTCGACGAGATGGAACCACTGATGCACAGTCGGGCCGACGCCGCCGGAAGCTTCGAGCAGAAGTTCCTCACCACCAGCCTGCTGCCCAAGCTCCAGGAGCTCGTCGACCGGGCCACGTGCATGTTCTTCGTGGCCACGAACCACCTGGAGACCGTCGATCCCGCCGCCCAACGGCCGGGCCGGTTCGACTTCCGGTTGCAGATCATGCCTCCGTCCTACGACGAGAAGCTGCGCATGGCGCGGGACTGCCTGGGCCCGGATCTCTTTGCCGCGGCCGAGGTCGAGCTCCGCCGCCAGCCGTACCGGACGAACATCCGCCTCGCGTCCCGCAACGAGATGCTGTCGCTGTGCGACGACATCAAGCGCCGGCCCGAGCACATGGAGGACATCCTGAGCCAGTTCCGGGCCGAGCTGATGGACGACGAGCGGTTCCGCGACGACGCCGGGAGCTGGTGACGTTCACCGGAAGTCGCGTGAGCGGCCGGCGGTGACCGACAGCGACAGGGCCTCGATGCGGTCGGCCACCAGGCTCATGGCTCCGCCGCCTCCGGGGCCGAACGGGATGTCCGCCCGTTCCAGCCCGCCCCGTACGAGCAGGGCGGGGGCGGCCCGGGCCACCCGGCGGTAGCGCGTCCAGACCCCGGGCGAGCAGATGACGTTGAGCATGCCGGTCTCGTCCTCGAGGTTGAGGAAGATCGTTCCCCCCGCGGTCGACGGTCGCTGGCGGTGGGTGACCAGGCCGCCCACGAGCACCCGCCGCCCGGCGGCGACGCCGCCGAGGTCGCCGATCGGGAGCGCCCCCCGGGCCCCGAGCGCGTCGCGGGCGTACTGGATGGGATGGCGATCGGGGGACACCCCTGTGGCCCACAGGTCGGCGGCCGTCACCTCGATGTCGGACATCGAGGGCAGGGTGGGGGCGTCGGCCCCGCACACCACCCCCTCCAGCTGGTCGGGCCCGGCCTGGCTGACCACCCCGGCCCCCCAGAGGGCCTCGCGCCGGCTGAGCTTCTTGGCGGCGGAGCCGGACGCGTCGAGGGAGGCGAAGGCCCCGGCCGTGGCCAGCGCCTCCACCGCCGGCAGGGGCGCGCCCGTGCGCCGCACCAGGGCGTCCCTCGACGCGTAGGGCCGGCGCGCCGCGATGCGGGCGGCGAGGTCGTCGCCCACGTTGCGCACGTACTCCAGCCCGAGCCGCACCGCCGGGCCTTCCTCCGACTCTTGCGCGTTCGACCCCCCTGCCGACGGGTGCGGCGCCCGAAGGTCCTGGGGAGGGAGGGGTTCGAGGGTGGCCTTGGCCTCCGAGTGGTTGACGTCGGGGCCGAGCACCACCACGCCGTGGCGGCGGGCGTCGGCCACGAGGGTGTTGGGCGAGTAGAAGCCCATGGGCTGGGCGTTGAGGAGGGAGGCACAGAACGCGGCCGGGTAGTGGAGCTTGAGCCAGGCCGAGGCGTACACCAGGTAGGCGAAGCTCACCGAGTGGCTCTCGGGGAAGCCGAAGTCGGCGAAGGCGGCCAGCTTGTCGTAGATCCGGTCGGCGACCTCGCCGGTGATGCCCTTGGCCGCCATCCCCGAGTAGAGCCGCACCCGAAGAGCCTCCATGCGCTCGTGGCTGCGCTTGGAGCCCATGGCCTGGCGCAGCTGGTCGGCCTCGCCCGGGGTGAAGTCGGCCACGTCGATGGCCATCTGCATGAGCTGCTCCTGGAAGAGGGGCACGCCCAACGTCTTCTCCAGGGCCGGCTCGAGGAGGGGGTGCAGGTACGTGACCGGCTCCTGGCCATTGCGCCGGCGGATGTAGGGGTGCACCGAGCCGCCCTGGATGGGCCCGGGGCGGATGAGGGCCACCTCCACCACCAGGTCGTAGAATGTCCGCGGCCTGAGCCGGGGGAGGGTGGCCATCTGGGCCCGGCTCTCCACCTGGAACACGCCCACCGAGTCGGCCGCCGACAGCATGTCGTAGACCTCGGGCTCCTGGGGGATGGTGGCCAGGTCGACGTCGACGCCGTGGTGCCGGCGGACGAGGTCGACGCACAGGTGGAGGGCGGTGAGCATGCCCAGGCCCAGCAGGTCGATCTTGACCAGGCCCACCGCCGCGCAGTCGTCCTTGTCCCACTGGAGCACGGTGCGCCCCTCCATGCGCCCCCACTCCACCGGGCACACCTCGACAACGGGACGGTCGCAGATCACCATGCCCCCCGAGTGGATGCCGAGGTGGCGGGGGAAGCCCTCGACCTGGCGGGCCATCCGGAGCACGGGCTCGGGGATCCCCGTGTCGGGCGGGAGCTCCCGCAGCACCCATCCCTCGATCTGCTTCGACCAGGCGTCCAGGGCGCCGGGCGGGTGGCCCAGGGCCTTGCCCATGTCGCGCACGGCCGACTTGGGCCGGTAGGTGATGACGTTGGCGACCTGGGCCGCGTTCTCCCGGCCGTAGCGCCCGTAGACGTACTGGATGGCCTCCTCCCGCCGGCCGTTCTCGATGTCGACGTCGATGTCGGGGGGGCCGTCGCGCTCGGGGGACAGGAACCGCTCGAAGAGCAGGCCCAGGCCCACCGCGTCGGCGTTGGTGATGCCCAGGGCGTAGCAGACCGCGGAGTTGGCCGCCGAGCCCCGGCCCTGGCAGTAGATGTCGTTGCGCCGGCAGAACTCGACGATGTCCCAGACGATGAGGAAGTAGCCCGGGAAGCCGAGCTGCTCGATCAGCCGCAGCTCGTGGTCGATC
>DASZOE010000171.1:0-25823 GCA_035550945.1 Acidimicrobiales bacterium | reverse complement strand
CCAGGCCCCGGGCCGTCACCGCCAGGTCCGGTCCGGGCGGCGCCGGTCGGCCGCAGCCGGTGAGGCGCCGGCCCCGGGCGTCGGTGAACACCAGGCCCTCGGCGTCGTCGGCGTCGCCCTCGACGCCGAGCAGGCCCCGGTGGTGGAGGCGGTGGTGGCGGGAGCACAGGGCCACCAGGTTGGCGGTGTCGGTGGGCCCGCCGTCCTCCCAGTGGGTGACGTGGTGCACCTGCAGCCAGCGGGTGTGGCCACAGCCCGGCACCCGACAGCCCCCGTGGCGCTCCTCGATGGCCACCCGGGTGCGCTCGGGCACGATGCGGTGGGCCCGGCCCACGCTCAGGGCCCTGCCCTCGGCCTCCACCACGGCGCGCAGCCGGGCGTCGCAGGACAGGTAGCGGCGCAGGCCGGGGGCCACCCCCGGCCCGCCGTGGAGGTGGGCGCCGAGGTTGCCGTCGCCGTCGGTGCCCAGGTGCAGGAGCACCAGGTGGCGGTCGCGATGGGGGCGCAGGGCGGCGGAGGCGCCCAGGGAGCGCTCGGCCACCGCCACCGCCGCGTCGGCCCAGCAGACCTGGGTGGGGTTGGCGGCCGCCTCGGTGGCCGCCCCTTCGCGGTACAGCTCGTCGCGGGCGGTGCCCAGGGCCCGCTCCCACAGGGCCCCCTCGTCGGGGGGCAGGGCGGCGCGCAGGCGCCAGGTGCCCTCCTCGTCGTAGCCGAAGCTCACCCGGCGCTGCTCCTCTCCCTCGGCCCCCTCGGCCCGCAGCGGCGTGCCGAAGCGGTAGGAGCCCAGCACCCGGCGCAGCTGGGTGACCGTGGCCGCCTTGGCCAGGGCGGCGGCGTCGGCGTCGGCGGCGGCGGGGCTGTGGCGGGCGATGACCGCCACCTGGTCCTCGGCCAGCTCCCCGGCGGCGAAGGCGGCCCGGGTCGCGGCCAGCTCGGGAAGGCGGCGGGCCATCCCCACCAGCTCCCGGGCCCGCCGGGCCGACACCCCGCACTTCCAGGTGACCCAGTGCTCGGCGGAGCGGATGGCGAAGCCCGGCCAGGCGCCGGTGGCCAGGACCTGCCCGATCAGGGCCACCAGCCGGGCCGTGGCCGCGTTGAGGAGCCCGCACACCTCGGCCATCTCCGCCTCCAGGCGGGCCACCTCCGCCTGGGTCACGTCCGCCTGGGCCACGTCCGCCTGCTCTTTCATCGCCTCCCATCGTATCGAACGTGTGTTCGATGCGCAAGCCATTGGCGGTATCCACCCCATTGCAACGCCAGCGCGGTGCTGGTGACGCAAGGGAGGTGGGTGGGGCGCCGGGAAGGCGATCCTCCGACCGGAACCGGGAGGAGATCTCGCGGGGTGTGGCGGAGACACGTTCGTTCGCCGAAATCGCCAGAGGGCTGGGCCGGCCGACATCGACGGTCAGCCGCGAGGTGGCCCGTAATGCGGAGAGCTGTCGGTACCGGGCGTGGCGGACACAGGCGGACACCCGGGCGCGGTGCCGGCGGCGCCGTCTGGGCAAGCTGCTGGCCCGCGCAGAGCTGCGGCGGGCGGTCGAAGCCGCTCTCGCTGAGCGGTGGTCGCCGGCGCAGGTCTCGGCCCGACTCCGCCTCGAGCGCCCCGACGATCCACTCTGGAGGGTGTCGCACGAGGCGATCTACCGCTCGCTCTACGTCCAGGGCGGAGGTGGGCTACGCAACGAGCTGCACCGGGCCCTGCCCACCGGCAGGGCGCAGCGAGTGCCCCGAGGGCATGGCCGGCGAGGCCCGGGAGCGAGGATCCCCGACATGGTGCTCATCGCCGAGCGACCGCCCGACGTCGACGACCGCGCCGTGCCCGGTCACTGGGAGGGCAGGTCTACTTCTGTGACCCCCACAGCCCATGGCAGCGGGGGAGCAACGAGAACACCGAACGGGCTGCTGCGCCAGTACTTCCCAAAGGGCACTGACCTATCGAAGCTCAGCGAAGAGCAGCTTGACGCTGTCGCTGCACAGCTGAACGGCCGTCCACGCAAGACGCTCCTTGGCTGGATGACACCATCTGAGAAGCTCGCCGAGCTCGTTGCAATGACCGGTGGATACCGCCCCTGCTCCGAAGTAGTCGCCCTTCCCCGCGGACGGGGACACGATCGTGGTGGAATCGCGGGATGGACGTGGCATCCGTGTACCTCGAGCTCTACGGGCGCATCCCGGCGATGGCGCGGCGTGCGGTCGACGGCGTCGACCTCGGGCGGCTCACCCAACCGCCCGCGCCCGGGACCAATACGATCGCGTGGCTGGTGTGGCACCTGACGCGGGTCCAGGACCACCACGTCGCCGAGGTGCTGGAGCAGGACCAGCTGTGGGTGACCGGCGACTGGGCCCGGCAGTTCGGGCTCGACCCCGACCCCTCGAACACCGGCTACGGCCACTCGCCCGAGCAGGTCGCGTCCGTGCGGCCGGCGCGAGCCGAGGTCCTGCTCGAGTACCTCGACGCCGTCGACGCCCGGACCCGGTCGATGCTCAACGAGCTCACGCCGGCCGACCTCGACCGCGTCGTCGACCGCAGGTGGGGCCCGCCGGTCACGGTCGGCGTGCGGCTCGTGAGCATCGCCGACGACTCGCTGCAGCACGCCGGGCAGGCGGCCTACGTGCGGGGCCTGCTCGGCCTCTGATCCTGCGGCAGCCCGCCAACGTGCTCCTCGTCGACGCCGCCAACGTGGTGGGCTCGCGGCCCACGGGCTGGTGGCGCGACCGGGCCAAGGCGGCCGACGAGTTCGTCGAGCGCGTCCGTGCCGCGGCCGCCTCGGCCACCGTGCCCACCCCCGTCGTCGTGGTCCTCGAGGGGCAGGCCCGGATGGGGACGGACGAGGGCGTCGTCGACGGCGTCGAGGTGGTGCACGCCCCCGGAGAGGGCGACGACACTCTGGCGACCATCGCTGCGGCCGCGACCGAGCAGGTGGTGCTCGTGTCCGCCGACCGTGCCCTGGCCGACCGGTGCCGGGCGACGGGCGCCGACGTCGTCGGCCCCGGCTGGCTGCTCGACCGGTTGAGCCGGTGACGCGTGCTCCTCCTTCGGTCGCCGCGACCCCTCGCCGGCGCGGCCGGGGGGGTCAAGCACCCTCTCCACGGCCACCCGGCCGGGTGACACCTGACGTACGGACGAGGCGCACGATCGGGATCGGCCTCGTCGTCCTCCCCTGGTAGCGCTGGTAGCGGCCGCCGCTGTTCTCGTTCACGATCCGCCAGAGCCGGTCGTAGTCGTCGGCGCCTCTGTCGACGACCGTGGCGACGGCCACAAAGCGGCCGCGGCCGACCTGGACGCCGACCTGCGGCCGGGCCCGGACGTTGTGCAGCCAGCCCGGCGCCCGCGCCGCCCCGCCCAGCGACCCGACCACGAGGTAGTCGTCGCCGTCGCGGGCGTAGACCAACGCGGTGGTGCGACTCCTGCCCGTGCGCCGGCCGGTGGTGCGGAGCAGCAGGCACGGGACGCCGAGCAGGCGGTGTCCCAGCCGGCCGTCGGAGAGCTCGTAGATCGCCTGGTGGAGGTGGAGGAGGGCGAGGCCGGCGCGAAACGCGAACCGCTCACGCCCCGATGTCCGTCCCACGCCGACGATGGTGTCACTCCCCGGGGTGACGTCGGCGAGCGAAGCTCACGGCCCAGGTGGAAGGATTGTGCTCTCGGCGAGAGGGGGCACGGGCGTGAGCGATTTCCTGCGGGCCAAGGTCGTCGTGGAGCAGGTCGGCGACGAGAACTGGTTGCTCAGGAAAGCCTTCGAGTACACCGGGAAGTTCGAGACGTTCCACGTCCCGGTCGGCCAGGGAACCGACTTCGCGTCGGTGCCGCGGGTCTTCGTGTGGTTCCTCCCGCGGTACGGCCGGTACACGAAGGCCGCGATCCTCCACGACTTCCTGTGGCGGGAGCGGGCGGCCAAGGGAACGCTCGACTACATCGACGCCGATGGCACCTTCCGCCGGGCCATGCGGGAGCTCGGCGTCCCGTTCCTGCGGCGGTGGATCCTCTGGGGCGCGGTGCGCTGGGGCGCCCTGGTGAAGCCCGAAGGAAGGAAGGGGTGGCTGCGCGAGGCGCCAAGGGTCCTGCTGGTCAGCGCCGTCGCCCTGCCCATCGTGGTCCCGCCCGCCGTCGTGGTCGGCGCCGCCCTGGTCGTGTTCCACATGGTGGAGCTCGTGATCTGGGTGCCCCTCAAGATCGTCGAGCGGGTCAAGGCGGCAACCACCCCGGAGACGCCCAAGCAGGCGAACCTCCCCGACCTCAGCTGGCGCCTCTAGCGCCGCCCACCGGGCACGCCCCGTCCCGCGGGCGGCGCGTATCAGGGATCCTCCCGAAGCGCTCTGTTCCGGCGCAGGAGAACGCGCCAGGGCGTTCGCGGTGTCGCCGCGCTGTCGGACGGTTCCCGAGGACTGCAACATGGGCGTCTGCGCCCACGAGTGGGGGCACCTCGCCGCCCAGTGGGCGGACTACTACGACACCGGGCGCCAGGACCTGACCCGGTCCGACGGGCTCGGCAACTACTGCCTGATGGCGTCCGGCTCCTGGGCGAACGGCGGCCTGACGCCCTCGCTGCCGAACGGGATGCTGCGGATGTTCCACGGCTGGATCGAGCCCACCCTGGTGACCGAGTCCACCTCGGACATCGTCCTGAAGCCGGCGGCCGAGGGGGGCGGCGCCGTCTGCACCCCCACCATGAAGATCGACGTGACCGTGTCCTAGGCGGCTCGCCAAGGTCCGGCCCTGCCCGCGCCCCGGTGGCGGCTCCTGGTGAGCCGTCGATCATCCGGCCGTCTCAGCCCGCCGCCACCCGCTCGGCCAGATCGGGGTACCGCTCGACGACGCCGTCCCGGTCGAGCACCAGCTCGGCGACGAAGCCGTCGTCCCGCCCCACGTAACGCACGACTGCGTGGTCGTCGTCCCGGCGCACGTGCTCGTAGCGCTGTTCGGAGCGGTGGAGGCCGAGATCGGGAACCGACACCCAGGCCATGAGGAGATCGGCCTCGCCTTGCCGCTCGTGCAGGCGGTGACGGCGAACGGGCATGAGATTGGTGAGCGGCGAGAGGGCCAGGTCGCAGTCCCTCGCGCCCCGCACCGCGGCGACGTCGCCGCCGGACGGCGGGAGTGGGGCATCCCCGTGCTCTTCGGTCTGGCAGCTCCACGTGCCGCCGGCATGGCGCCCCAGGCGCAGCCTCCGCCCCCAGCCCTCACCCGCCACTTCGACGTGGAGCTCCCCGGTGACGAAGGCCGGGCCCGTCGTCAACGTGTAGTCGAGGCGGTAGGGCAGGGGGTCGACCCCGAGCTGCGTCCCTGTGGCCGCGACGGAGTCGGGACCGAGCTCCAGGGTGGCGACCTCGGCCCTCCAGGCGTCGATGCCGCTCCACAGGAGGAGCCGGCGAACGGCCACTGATCGGCGGGCGGGACCTACTGGGACAGCTGGCCCCTCACCGCTCCCTGGGGGTACGCCGCCGAGTGGACGTTGACGTAGAAGTTGTCGGGGTTGGCGGTGATCCGGCCGATCAACGCCGCGTCGGCGTCCGCGCATCCCGTCGTGGTGGTGTCGCTCGCCGTGGGCGTGTCCAGCGGGACGACGACGTCACCGCTCTCGCCCGACGTGCCCTCGTGGATGTGCATCCCCGTGGGGCGGTCGATGTTCTGCACCGAGACCTCGTAGCAGACCTGACCCTCGGTCACGTCGACGTTCACCGTGGCCGTCCCCGTCCCGTCCGCGTCACCGGGGCCGGGCACCTCGGCGTCGCCGGTCAGGCTGGCGTTGAACCGGGTCGCCTGCTCGACGCGCTCGGCGACGGTCGTGGCCGTGTCCCTCGCGGTGTCCTCGGCCTCGTCGCCATCGTCGCCGCATCCGGCCAGCGTCAACGACAGGACGGCGATCACACACGCGCTGCCGATGCTCCACCTTCCCATCCCAGTCGCTCCTCTCTCTGGACCTCCCTGGCGACGGCGCCGACCCTCACCCGACCTCCGCCTTCGCCCACTCCACGTTCTCTCTGAGGGTCTCGATCGTCTGCTCGGGCACCGGGTCGACCCGGAGCATCTCCTGCCGGCCCCGGGCGAGGAGGGCGCCGGCCGCCGCCCCGTGGAGACCGGCGACGACGAAGAAGGCCAGAGGCCGGGGCAGCTTCCGGTCGAGGAGCCAGGCCAGACCGAGCGACCCGAACAGCAGGCTGAGGTAGCCCGACAGCGCTCCACCGCTGAGCAGGCCGCCGGCCTTGGCCGCCTGGCGGGCCTCGCCCTTCAGCTCGGCCACCGCCATCTCGACCTCCTTGCGCAGCAAGGTGGTGATGTCGGACGTCATGTCGGTCAGCAGCTCGGCCACCGGCTTCTCCTCGGCGGCGCCTGCGGCGGCGGTGCGGCCGTCGGAGGGCTGGGGAGCCGGACCCTGGGGATCGGTCATGCGTCTCCTCCGGGATGGATGCTCCCTGGCGCCCTACCCATGCGGCGTTTCCGCCGAAACGGGAGGGGCGGGTCAGCCCGTGTTGCGCAGCCCGTTGGCGATCCCGTTGACCGTGAGCAGGAGCGCCCGCCACATCAGGGGGTCGGCGTCGGGTGTGCTCCGGACCCGGGCCAGCAGCGAGACCTGGAGGTGGTGCATGGGCTCGAGGTAGTCGTCGCGCACCTCGAGCGTCCGCCTGAGCAGGGGGAAGCGCTCGAGGAGGTGCGACTGGCCGGTGACGGCCAGGACCTGCTCCAGGGTGCGCCCGTACTCCTCGACGACCCTGTCGTAGAGGTAGTGGAGCGAGGGATCGACGAGCCGCTCGACGTAGCGGCGGGCGATGTCGAGGTCGGTCTTGAAGAGGACCATCTCCACGTTGGAGACGAAGGTCCGGAAGAAGTGCCACTGCTCGTACATCTCGCCCAGCTGCACGGACCAGCCCTGCTTCCTCGCCTGCTCCAGCCCGCTGCCCAGGCCGAACCAGCCGGGCACGATCTGGCGGGACTGCGTCCAACCGAACACCCAGGGGATGGCCCGCAGGTCGGCGATCCCCCCACCCTTGCCGCCCGGGCGCCGGACGGGCCGGGAGCCGATGTTCAGATCGGCGAGCTCGTCGACCGGTGTCGAGGCCGAGAAGTAGGGGACGAGCCCGGGGTCGTCGACGAAGGCCCGGTAGGCGGCCGCTGCGCCGTCCGACACGCTGGTCATGACGTGGTCCCACCGGGCGATGAGATCGAGGGGTTGGCGCGACTCCTGGTGGAGCACCGAGCCCTCCAGCACGGCCGCCAGCGCGCCCTCGAGGTTGCGTCGGGCGAGGGCCCGGATCCCGTACTTGTCGGAGATGACCTCGCCCTGCTCGGTGATCTTGATGGGCCCGTCGAGCGTTCCGAAGGGTTGGGCCAGGATCGCCTCGCCGGTCGGACCCCCGCCCCGGCCGACCGTTCCCCCCCGGCCGTGGAAGAGCCGGAGCCGCACGCCGTGCCGGCGCGAGCAGTCCCGGAGGTCGCGCATGGCCCGGTGGATCTCCCAGAGGGCGGTCGTGATGCCCGCGTCCTTGCTCGAGTCGGAGTAGCCGAGCATGACCTCCTGGACGTCGTCCCGGCAGGCGACCAGGCGGCGGTAGGCGGGCTCGGAGAGGAGCTCGTCGAGCGTGTCGCCGGCAGCGCGCAGCGCGCTGACCGTCTCGAACAGCGGGACGAAGCCGATGCGGGCGACGCCCGACCGCAGGTCGACCAGGCCCGCCTCTCTCGCCAGCACCGCCACCGCGAGCACGTCGTCGGCGCCCTGGGTCATGGACACCACGTAGCTCTCGATGGCGTCCTCACCGAACGTGTCGAGGGCGTGGCGAGTCGTGCGCAGGAGGCTCAGGGCGTGGCGGGCGGCGTCGGGCGGCCGGGCTGCGGGGGAGATCAGCGGCCGGGGGCCGGCGAGCTCCTGGGCGAGGAGCCGGGCCCGCTCCTCCCGTGACAGGTCGCGGTACGAGCCGCCGAGCGTCCCCAGCGCGTCGAAGAGCGCGGTCAGCGCCTCGTGGTGGCGTTCGGCGTGCTCGCGGATGTCCATGGTGGTCAGGGTCAGGCCGAAGGCGGCGGCGATGCGGAGGACGCGGTCGATGCCGCCCCGGGCGATGACGTCGCCTCTGTTGGCGCGCAGCGAGGCCTGCACGACCTCGAGGTCGTCGAGCAGCTCGTCGGTGGAGCCGTAGTCGGTGCCCGGGCGCCGAGCGCTGCCGTCGTGGAGGCGGCGGCGGGTGTTCAGGAGGCGCTCCCGGATGAAGGAGCACTTGAGCCGGTAGGGCTCCTCGGCGTTCAGGCGGTGCCAACGCTGGTGGACGTCGGGGAGCGCCTCCCGGTCGGCCTCGAGGCTCCTGGCCAGGTCCGGGGAGCCGCCGACGATGCGCGTCGACGGGCTCAGGTCACCGATGAGCCCGTCCACGGCGGCCAGCAGGTTCCCGAGGGCCCGGTCCTGCTGGCTCCGCAGGACGGCCAGCGTGACCTCGGGCGTGACCGTGGGGTTGCCGTCCCGGTCCCCGCCGACCCACGTCCCGAAGCGCACCAGGCGGGCCCGCGGCGGCAGCTCCACCCCGAGCCGGCCGAGCTGGGTGACGGCGTCGTCCAGCAGGTCGGGCAGCACGGCCGAGAAGACCTCGTCTGCGTAGAAGAGCACGGAACGGGCCTCGTCCAGGGGGTCCGGGCGCTCGCGCCGGAGCTCGTCGGTCTGCCACATGAGGTCGATGATCTCGGCCACCCGCCGCTCGGCCCGGGCCCTCTCGCCGGCCGAGGCCCGGGGGTCGAACCGCTGCTCCAGGAGCTCGGCGATCTGGCGCCGCTTGGTGAGGATCGAGCGCCGGATGGCCTCGGTGGGGTGGGCGGTGAGGACGGGCCGCAGCTCGAGGCGACCGACGAAGTCCTCGACGACGTCCCGGTCCACGCCCGCCTGGCGGATCCCGTCGACCACGGCTTCGAGCGAGCCCACCGACCGCAGGGCGAGCTCGTCGGCGCGGTGGACCTGCTCGGCGATGTTGGCCAGGTGGAAGTAGGTGGAGAACGCCCGGACCAGGCGGGTGGCGGTCTGCAGGTCGACGCCGGCGAGCCGCCGCTCCAGCGCGTCGGCGGCGTCGACGGACCCGCGCCGGGACCGCTTGGTCAGGCTCCGGACCTCCTCCACCAGGTCGAGCAGGCCCCGCCCCTCCTGGCGGACCAGCGACTCGCCGAGCAGTCGCCCGAGCCACCGGATGTCGGTCCGGAGGGCGGCATCGATGACCTCGGCGCTGGTCTCGCTCAACGGGGGTCGGGCCCATCCCGCCCGCCGGGCCCGGCGGACGGGTCGAGGCCGAGCTGCCACTCGAGGAAGGCCCAGCTGTCGGCCAGCTCGTCGATCTGCTTGGACGCGGGTTTGCCCTGCCCGTGCCCGGCCCGGGTCTCGACCCGCACGAGGACGGGCCGATCGTCGGGAGTCGCGGGGGCCGCCTGCAGGCGGGCGGCGAACTTGCGGGCGTGCATGGGATCCACCCGGGAGTCCGACTCGGCGGCGAGGAGGAGCGTGGCCGGGTAGGCGGTGCCGTCGACCACCGAGTGGTACGGGGAGTAGGCCCGCAGGGTGACGAACGCCTGAGGGTCGTCCGGGTCGCCGTACTCGGGCACCCAGAGGGCGCCGATCAGGAAGCGGTGGTAGCGGAGCATGTCGAGCAGCGGCACCGCGCACAGGGCGGCCCGGCACAGGCCGGGCCGTTGGGTGATCGTCGCCCCCACGAGGAGGCCCCCGTTGGACCCGCCCCGCACGGCCAGCCGGTCGGGGCTGGTGCGGCCTTCGGCGATCAGCCAGTCGCCGGCGGCGGCGAAGTCGTCGAAGACCTGCTGCTTGCGGCCGAGCATGCCCGCCCGGTGCCATTCCTCCCCGTACTCTCCACCGCCCCGGAGGCCGGGCACCGCGTAGGCCCCGCCGTCCTGGCAGAAGACCACGAGGCCGGCGCTGTAGCCCGGGGTCGAGGGGATGGCGAAGCCGCCGTAGCCGCTGAGGACGGTAGGCGTGGCGGGGGAGGGCGCGGTGCCCGACGCCCGCACCAGGAACATGGGGACGTCGGCGCCGTCGGTCGAGGTGTAGAAGACCTGCTCGGTGACGAACCCGTCCGGGTCCACGGGCGACGGATAGCGGCTCCAGGGCTCGACCGTCCAGGCCCGGCTCGTCCAACGCCACAGGCTCGACGGGCGGGTGAACGAGGTGAAGGCGAGGAAGGCCCGCTCGACGGCCGGGTCGGCGTCGATACCGACCACCGAGCCCTTCTCGGGCAGGGCGATCTCGTGTCCGCCCGACCCGTCGAGGCGGTAGCGGTGGAGCCGGGAGACGGCGTGCTCGGTGGTGGCCACCAGGAGAGAGTCGCCGGCCACGACTGCGGCCTCCACGACCGCACTCGACTCGGCGATGATCGTCTCCCACCGATCGGGGGTGTGGACCGAGGCGGTGACGACCCGGCCCCGGGAGGCGCCCAGGTTGGTGACGGCCACGAGCAGGTCGCCGACCACCTGGCACCACGTCGACGCCTCCTCGCCCTGCACGACGACCGTGCGCGTATCCCTCTCCCGGTCGACGAGGATCACGTCGGTGCGGGTGGGCATGAGGTGGACGTGGAGGACGAGCCACCGCCCGTCCGGGGAGAGGACGGCCATGGGCAGCGCCGTGCGGTCGAGGCCGCCCAGCACCAGCTCGTCGGCGTCGCGACCGGCGTCGCCGAGGCGGTGCCACCAGACCGTCTCCCAGTAGCCCTCCTCGCCGTCGGCCACCGTGGCCGGGTCGGGCAGGCGGCTGTAGGCGAAGGCCGACCCGTCGGGCAGCCAGGCCACCGAGGGATGGCGCACGTGGGGGATGGCGTCGGGCAGGAGAGTCCGGCGGTCGACGTCGACGATGCGCAGCGTGCCCCGCTCGGTCCCCGCCTCGGACACCCCGTAGGCCACCAGTCGCCCGTCGGGGGAGGGCGAGAACCAGTCCACCGCGACGGCGTGGTCGGCGGCCAGCCGGTGGGGGTCGACGAGCACGTTCGGAGGCTCCTCCGGGTCGACCGCGCTCCGCACGACGAGCACGGCCTGGTCCTGGTCGCCCTCCCGCTCCAGGGTGAAGACCCGGTCGGCGGCGACGGCCGGCGCGCCGACCGTGCCGACCCGCATCAGGGCTTCGAGCCGCCGGTGGAGGAGCGGTCGGACGGGGAGGGCGTCGAGGACGGCCCGGGTGCGGGCGTTCTGGGCGGCGGTCCAGGCCGCCGTCTCCTCGGAGTCGCCGTCCTCCAGCCAGCGGTAGGGATCGCGGACCTCGGTGCCCTGCAGCACCTCGACGACGTCCTCCACCCGCGCCGGCGGGGCCGGGGGAATGCCCCGGCGCAGATCCTGGGTGGCGCTAACGGCCGGCGTTGGGCCGGCGGCCGTGGTTCGCCTTCTTCCGCCGGGCCTTGGCCCTTCGCTTGCTGGTCTTCTTGGACATCGCGCCGAGGCTAGCCGCCGGGCGACCGGCCTCCGGGTGGCCCGGCAGTAACCTCGTCTTCGGAAGCGCCGGTGGGGCAGGGGCCCCGCCTTGGCGAAGAGGGCGGGGTTGGGGCCCCGTCCGGGAAGGAAGTCATCGAGCGCCTCGGCCTCGTCGGCCTGCCCAACTCGGGGAAGTCGGCCCTGTTCAACGCCCTGACCGGTGGTGACGCGGTCGTCGCGTCCCATCCGTTCTCGACCACCGAGACCCAGGTCGGGGTGGCGGCGGTGGCCGACCACCGCCTCCACGCCCTGGCCCAGATGAGCCGGTCCCGGAAGGTGGTGGCGGCCACGCTCGAGCTGGTCGACATCGCCGGGCTCGTGGCCGGCGCCTCGGCCGGCGAGGGTCTGGGCAACCGGTTCCTCGGCGGGATCCGCGAGGTGGACGCCGTCCTCCTCGTCCTGCGGGCCTTCGCCGACGACAGCGTGGTGGGCTCGAACGACCCCACCGCCGACCTGCACACCCTCGAACTGGAGCTGGTGATGGCCGACCTGGAGTCGGCCGAGACCCAGCTGGCCAAGCGGCGGAAGATGGCCAAGGGCGACCCGGGCGCCGCGGCCGAGGCCACAGTCCTCGAAGCCGCGGTCGACGTCCTCGGCGGGGGCATGCCCCTCTACCGCTCTGCGCTCTCGGCCGACCAGCGGGCCGCCCTGCGCCCCATGTTCCTGCTCACCAACAAGCCCGTGCTGGCGGTGGTGAACCTGGGCGAGGACCAGCTGGCCGACGCCGACGACATCGTCAAGCCGGTCGCCGCCGAGCTGGGCGGGGCGGCCGACGTCCTGGCGGTGAGCGTGCAGCTCGAGGCCGAGGCCGCCCAGCTCGACCCCGGGTCGCGCGCCGAGCTCCTCGAGGGCCTCGGCCTGGGTGAGGGCGCCCTCCCCCGGGTCGTGCGGGCCGCGTACCACCTCCTCGGGCGCCGCACCTTCTTCACCACCGGGGACAAGGAGTCGCGGGCCTGGACCTTCCGGGCCGGCGCCCGGGCACCGGAGTGCGCCGGCGTCATCCACTCCGACCTCCAGCGGGGGTTCATCCGCGCCGAGGTCATCCGCTGGGACGCCCTCCTCGAGCTGGGCTCGTGGGCTTCCGCGAAGGACGCCGGCAAGCTCCGGGTGGAGGGGAAGGACTACGAGGTCGCCGACGGCGACGTCCTCGAGATCCGCTTCAACGTTTAGCTCTCCTATGGCTTGGCTCATGCGAGACGAGCAGGTCCTTGCGGCGATCGACATCGCCGGGTCGTTCCGCGAGCGGTCGCGGGGCCTGCTCGGACGGGACGGGTTGGAGGGGGCGTTGCTCCTGCGCCCGGCGCGCCAGATCCACACGTTCGGGATGCGCTTCCCCATCGACGTGGCCTTCTGCACCAGCGACCTGGTGGTCGTGCGCACCTTGTCGATTCGGCCGGGCCGGATCACGCGGCCGTCGCTGCGGTGCCGGTGCGTGATCGAGGCAGAGGCGGGCGCCTTCGCCCGTTGGGGCCTGCGTCCCGGCGACCAGCTCGAGGTCCGGGAGTGACGCCTCCGGCCGCGGGGCGCGGCACGCTCGTGCTGGTGGGCACGCCCATCGGCAACCTGGGCGACCTCTCGCCCCGGGCGGTGCGGACCCTCGCCGAGGCCGACGTGGTCGCGTGCGAGGACACCCGCCGCACCCGGCAGCTGCTGAGTCACGCCGAGGTGCCCGCCGGTCGCCGCCTGGTGGTGGTCACCGACCACAACGAGTCGGGTCAGGTGCGCCGGCTGCTCGGGTTCCTCGACGCCGGCCAGCGGGTGGCGCTCGTCACCGACGCGGGCATGCCTTCCATCTCCGACCCGGGAGAGCGGCTCGTGACCGCGGCCGCCGCTGCCGGCCACCGCGTCGAGGCCGTCCCCGGTCCGTCGGCGGCCCTGGCCGCCCTGGTCGTGAGCGGCCTCCCCACCGGGCGCTTCTGCTTCGAGGGCTTCCTTCCCCGCACGGGGGCGGCCCGGGTCGAGCGCCTCGCCGAGCTGGCCGGGGAGCGACGGACGGCGGTGCTCTTCGAGGCGCCCCACCGAGTGCGTCAGACCGTCGCCGACCTCGTCGCGGCCCTCGGTCCCTTGCGCGCCGTCGTCGTCGCCCGCGAGCTCACCAAGCTCCACGAGGAGGTGTGGCGGGGCTCGTTGGCCGACGCCGTCGCCCACCTCGACGAGAACGAGCCGCGCGGCGAGTACGTGCTGGTCCTGGCGGGGGCGCCGCCCCTGGCGCCGCCCGGGCCTGAAGCCGTCGAGGACGCGCTGCGCGCCCGCCTGGACGGGGGCACCGACAAGCGCTCGGCCATCGCCCAGGTGGCCGCCGAGCTGAGCGTCCCCAAGCGCCAGGTCTACGACGTCGCCACCCGGCTCTGACCACCGCCGGTTCGGAGGGAGGGCCCCGCGAAACACCGGCGGGGAGCCGGGACGTGCTCGGTAGGGTACGGGCGTGGCCAAGTTCTACGCGACGACGCCGATCTACTACGTCAACGACGCGCCGCACATCGGCCACGCCTACACGACGGTCATCGGTGACGCCGTCAGTCGCTGGCACCGCCTGATCGGCGACGACGTCCTCTTCCTCACCGGCACCGACGAGTACGGGCTCAAGAACAAGCAGGCCGCCGACGCCCAGGGCCTGCACCCCAAGGCGCTGGCCGACCGCAACAGCGAGCGCTTCCGGCAGGCCTGGGACCAGCTCGACATCACCTACGACGACTTCATCCGCACCACCGAGCCCCGGCACACCAAGGCCGTGCAGGCGTTCCTGCAGGCCATCTACGACAACGGCGACATCGAGCTCGACACCTACGAGGGCCTGTACTGCGTGGCGTGCGAGGCCTACTACACGGAGGCCGAGCTCGTCGACGGGAACTGCCCCGTACACGGCCGGCCCGTCGAGTGGGTGCAGGAGCAGAACTGGTTCTTCCGGCTGTCCCGGTACGAGCAGCGGCTCCTCGACCACTACGACGCCCACCCCGACGCGGTGATACCGGCCACCCGCCGGAACGAGGTCGTGGCCTTCATCCGCCAGGGCCTCCAGGACATCTCCGTCAGCCGCAGCTCGTTCGACTGGGGGGTGCCGCTCCCGTGGGACCCGTCGCAGGTCACCTGGGTGTGGTTCGACGCCCTGCCCAACTACATCACCAGCCCGGGATACGCGGCCGACGACGAGCGCTTCTCCTACTGGTGGCCGGCCGACTACCACCTGGTGGGCAAGGACATCATCCGCTTCCACGCCGTGTACTGGCCGGCGATGCTCATGGCCGCCGGGGTCGAGCCCCCGCGTTGCGTCGCCTCCCACGGGTGGCTGCTGGTGAGCGGCGAGAAGATGTCCAAGACCCGGCTCAACCAGATCGCGCCCGCCGATCTGATCGCCGACTTCGGCCTCGACGCCACGCGCTATCACCTGCTGCGCGACACGCCGTTCGGTCCGGACGGCGACTTCTCCCACGAGGGGATGGTCGCCCGCTTCAACGCCGACCTGGCCAACAACCTCGGCAATCTCCTCTCACGGGTGGCGACCGTGGTGGCCTCGAAGTGCGACGGGCTCGGGCCGGCACCCACGGCCGACAGCCCGTTGGCCACGGTGGCGGCCGAGGTCTACGCGCCGACGGCCGAGGCGTGGGCCCGGCTGGCGCCGTCGGAGGCGCTGGAGACGACGTGGCGGCTCATCCACGAGACCAACGCCCACCTGGAGGCCAACGAGCCCTGGAAGGCGGAGCCCGGTCCCGCCGTCGACGCCGTCATGGGCGACGCCCTCGAGGCGCTGCGCATCGTCGCCGTGCTGGCCTCGCCGGCCCTCCCCCGGGCGACGGCCGAGATCTGGCGCCGCCTGGGCCTGCCCGGCGCGCCCACCGACCAGCGGCTGCCGGCCGCCGCGGAATGGGGCGGCTACCCCGGCGACCTCCCCGTGGAGAAGGGCCCGCCCCTCTTCCCGCGCCGCCGGGACTGATGGGCTGGGTCGACAGCCACTGCCACCTCCAGTACGAGGGCATGGCCCCCGACGCGGTCGAGGGCGCGGTGGCGGCGGGCGTGGCGGGGATCATCTGCGTCGGCACCGACGCCGACGAGTCGGCGAAGGCAGTGGAAGTGGCGCGCGCCCATCCGGGTCGGGTCTGGGCGACGGCCGGACTCCATCCCCACGACGCGTCGCGTGGCGTCGGCGGGGTCGTCCCCCTGCTGGACGCCCCCGAGGTGGTGGCCGTGGGTGAGTGCGGGCTCGACTACCACTACGACCACTCGCCCCGCGACGTGCAGCGGGAGGCCTTTGCGGCCCAGGTGGCCCTGGCCCGCGAGCGCGACCTCGCCCTCGTGATCCACACCCGCGAGGCCTGGGACCACACGTTCGCCATCCTCGGCGCCGAAGGCCTTCCCGCCCGCACCGTCTTCCACTGCTTCACCGGGGGGCCCGACGAGGCCCGGCGCGTCCTCGACGCCGGCGCCTATCTCTCCTTCAGCGGCATCGTCACCTTCAAGCGGGCCGGCGACGTGCGCCAGGCCGCGGCGCTGGCCCCGCTCGACCGGGTCCTCGTCGAGACCGACGCGCCCTTCCTCACCCCCGAGCCGCACCGGGGGTCGCCCAACGCGCCCGCCCTGGTCCCTCTCGTGGGTGCGGCACTGGCCCGGGCGAAGGGCGTGACGCGCGAAGAGGTCGAGGCCGCGACCACGGCCAACGCCGAGGCCGTCTTCCGGTTGGACGTCGCGTAGTTGCCCGCGGCCACGCGTCCCTTCTAAGGTCCCGAGCGCTCCCCCTTCGCACCCTCCACCGCACGCGGCACCGACAGGAAAGGCATCCTCCTGACGGCACAACCCGGACGGCGGAGACGGTCCGTCCTGGCCGTAGGCCTTGGCGCGGGCGTGCTCTTCGTCCCCTTGCTCCTCCTCGAACGCGCCCCGGACCCGGAACCCACCGGAGGGGGCGAGGCGATCGCTCCTGCGGTCGCCACGAGCGAGCTCGACGCGGTCACGGACGCACGGGGCCCCGCGCCGGCCGCCGACCCGCCGGCCGAGCCGCGAGGAGGTCGGGCGGCGGACGGCCTGCAGGCGACGGTCCCGGTGGTGCCCGAGGGAACGGCGGCGGTGGAGACCGAGCCGCCTTCGGCGGCGCCGGCTTCGACCACGACGACGGTCGCGCCCCCGGTCACGACCACCACCTCCACGTCGACGACCGTGCCGCCGCTGACCAAGGCCCTGCTGTCCACCCCCGGGCGGGAGGTGCGCGGTCAGGCATCCTGGTACCACTTCGCCGACAGATCGTGCGCTCACCGCACCTTGCCATTTGGCACCATCGTGACCGTGACCCGTATGACCACAGGGGCCCAGACAGCGTGCCGCGTTGCCGACCGCGGACCGGCGGACACGAGCCGCGTCATCGACCTCTCCTACGACACCTTCGCCCTCCTCGCCGACCCCGGCACCGGGCTCATCGACGTGCGTCTCCAGTGGTGACGCCCCGGGCGTGACCTTCAACCGGCGCGAGGTTCGCGACCTCCTGGTCCGCAACGGCCTTGCTCCCAGCCGGGCCCGGGGCCAGAACTTCGTCGTCGACGCCAACACCGTTCGCCGCGTCGCCCGGCTCTCCGGTGTCGGTCCCGGCGACCGGGTGGTCGAGGTGGGGGCGGGGCTGGGCGGGGCTCGCTCACGCTCGCCCTGGCCGAGACGGGAGCGTCCGTCGTGGCCGTGGAGGTCGACCACGGCCTGGTCGGCGTGCTGCGCCAGGTGGTCGAGCCCGAGGGCGTGGAGGTCGTGGAGGCCGACGCCCTCCGGCTCGACTGGGATGCGCTCCTCGGGGACGAGCCGTGGACGCTCGTGGCCAACCTGCCCTACAACGTCGCCACCCCGCTCATCGCCGACCTCCTCGACGACGTCCCCGCGATCACGAGGATGGTGGTGATGGTGCAGCGGGAGGTGGCCGAGCGACTGGCCGCCGGACCGGGCAGCGACGCCTACGGGGCGGTGTCGGTCAAGGTCGGCTACTGGGCCACGGCCGCGGTGGTGGGGCGGGTGCCGGCCTCCGTCTTCTTCCCCGCGCCGAACGTGGAGTCGGCGCTGGTCGACATCCGCCGTCGGCCCGAGCCCGCGGTCGGAACGGACGTCGACAGGAGGTGGCTCTTCGCCCTCGTCGCCGCCGGCTTCGCCCAGCGGCGGAAGATGCTGCGCCGTTCCCTGGCCGGCCTCGTGGGCCCCGACGCGTTCGCCGCCGCCGGCGTCCGGTCCGAGGCCCGGGCCGAGGAGCTGGGGGTGGAGGAGTGGGGAAGACTGGCCCGGTGCTCGCCCCCGCCAAGCTGACGCTGTCGCTGGGGGTCGTCGGGGCCCGGGCCGACGGCTACCACCTGCTGGACGCGGAGATGGTGACGCTCTCGCTGGCCGACGTGGTGGAGCTCGGGCCGGGTCGGGGCCTGGAGGTCGACGGCCCCCATGCCGCGGGGGTGCCGGTGGACGAGACCAACCTCGTGTGCCGGGCGCTGGCCGCCTGCGGTCGCACGGCCCACGTCCGCATCGAGAAGCACGTCCCCGCAGGAGCGGGACTGGCCGGGGGCTCGGCCGACGCCGCCGCCGTGCTCCGGTGGGCGGGCTGCCGCGACCTGGCCCTGGCCGCCTCGATCGGCGCGGACGTGCCCTTCTGCCTGGTCGGCGGGCGGGCCCGGGTGAGGGGGATCGGCGAGGCGGTCGAGCCGCTGCCCTTCGAGGACCGGGGCTTCACCCTGCTGGTGCCGCCGCTGGCCGTGCCCACGGCGGCCGTCTACGCCGCTTGGGACGAGATGGGCGGGCCCGCCGGCGAGCACGGGAACGACCTGGAGCCCGCGGCCCTCGAGGTCGCCCCCGAGCTGGAGCGCTGGCGCGATCGCCTCCGGGACGCCACCGGCGCCGAGCCGCGCCTGGCCGGCAGCGGCTCGACGTGGTTCGTAGAAGGGGAGTTCCCCGGCGACGACCGCATCGTCGCCCGCACCGTCCGCCCGTCCGCCCGGCAGGAACCGTGATCAGCGCCGCCAAAGGCGGTCCAAGCAGTTGCCGGCCCGAAGGGCAGGGCCTACTTGCCGGCGCGCCGTTGCCAGCGCGTCGCCTTCAGCATCTTCTTGTGCTTCTTCTTCCGCATGCGCTTGCGGCGCTTCTTGATCAGGGAACCCATGAGAGGGCCTCAGGGTAGCCGCTCGATCGGGGCAGGACCGCCGCCTCGGGGGCCGCCTGCTCGGGAGCCAGGACTCGAACCTGGACTTGGGGCTCCAAAGGCCCTCGTGCTGCCGATTACACCACTCCCGACTGCTCGTGACGGTACCGGTTCGCGCTTCGGGCCCGAAACACCGGTTGCGTGGTCGAGGGCCCGTCGCGGTCCATGCTCATATCCTCCATCTCGTCGCGGGTAGAAAGGGAGTGGTGCGGCGACGACCTCTCTCCGCGGTGGTGATGGCGGCGGGGGCGGGGACGCGGATGAGGTCGACCCTGCCCAAGCCGCTGCACCCCCTCTGTGGACGGCCGATGCTGCTGCACGTGCTCGACGCCTTGTCGCTGGTGTACGTCGACCGGGCCGTGGTCGTGGTGGGCCACGGGGCCGAGCGGGTCACCAAGACGCTGCTCGACGACGCCCCGCCCGACCTGGTCCTCGACTTCGTCGAGCAGCGCGTGGCGCGGGGGACGGGCGACGCGGTGTCGGTGGCCCTCACCGCCTTCCCCGACGACGACGTCGACGACGGGGACATCGTCGTCCTTCCCGGCGACACCCCCCTCGTCCAGTGCGGCACCATCCACGGCCTGGTCGAGACCCACCGCTCGGCCGACGCCGCCGCCACTCTGCTCACGGCCACCCTCCCCGCCCCCACCGGGTACGGGCGGGTGGTGCGCGACCGCGACGACCGGGTCCGCCGGCTCGTGGAGGACGTCGACGCCACCGAGGCGGAGCGGGAGATCGCCGAGGTCGGCACCTCCATGTACTGCTTCCGGCGCAGCCTCCTGGCCCCCGCTCTCCGCCGCCTCAGCCCCGAGAACGCCCAGGGGGAGTACTACCTCACCGACGTGGTCGCGGTGCTGGCCGAGGCCGGGCACCGGGTGGTGGCCATGCCCGTCGAGGACGCCATGGAGACCATGGGCGTCAACGACCGCTTCCAGCTCGCCGAGGCCGAGGCCGAGCTGCGCCGCCGGATCAACCGTTCGTGGATGATGGCCGGGGTCACCATGGTCGACCCCGAGCGCACGGTGGTGGACGCCGGCGTGCGCCTGGCCCCCGACGTCGTCCTCCACCCGGGCGCCATGCTCCAGGGCCGCACCGTCGTCGGGACGGGCGCGGTGCTCGGGCCCGACGTCCGCCTCGTCGACTGCGCGGTGGGCGACGGCGCCCGGATCGAGCACACCGTGGCGTACGAGGCCGAGGTGGGCCCGGGCGCGGTGGTCGGGCCCTTCGCCTTTCTGCGACCCGGCAGCCATATTGCCCCCGGAGCGACGACCGGGCAGTTCTACACTGCAAGTGCTGGCGACGACGAGAGCGTGTGACGGCCGGATGGAGCTGATCCCGAAGAAGCGGCTGCAGCTGTTCTCAGGCCGGAGCAACCGGCCCCTGGCCGAGGCCATCGCCACCCACCTCGAGGTGGAGCTCGGGGAGGACAACCTCTCGGAGTTCGCCAACGGCGAGGTGCACTGCCGCTTCGGGGAGTCCATCCGGGGTTCCGACGTCTTCATCGTCCAGACCCATGCCCGGCCCGTCAACGAGGCGATCATGGAGCAGCTGATCATGATCGACGCGGCCAAGCGGGCGTCGGCCAAGCGCATCACCGCGGTGTGCCCGTTCTACGGCTATGCCCGCCAGGACCGCAAGGCCTCGGGCCGGGAGCCCATCACGGCCAAGCTCCTCGCCGACATGCTCATGACCGCCGGTGTGGACCGGGTGGTCAGCGTCGACCTGCACTCGGGGCAGATCCAGGGCTTCTTCGACGTGCCCGTCGACCACCTCACGGCGATGCCCGTGCTCACAAGCTACGTCACCGAGCACCTGGGGAGCGACGTGGTCATCGTCTCGCCCGACGCCGGGCGGGTGAAGGTGGCCGAGCGCTTCGCCCAGCACATCGGGGCCGACTTGGCCATCGTCCACAAGCGCCGGCCCGCGGGCCTGGCCAACGAGGTCGAGGCCCGCGACGTGGTGGGCGACGTCCGGGGCCGGGTCTGCGTGCTGGTCGACGACATGATCGACACCGCGGGCACGGTGTGCGCGGCCGCCGAGCGCCTGGCCGGCAAGGGCGCCACCGAGGTCCACGCCATGGCCACCCACGGGGTGCTCTCCGAGCCCGCCATCGACCGCCTGAAGAACTCGCCGATCTCCAAGGTCGTCATCACCGACACCCTTCCGCTCGGGAGCGACCGCCACATCGACAAGATCGAGGTGCTGTCGGTGGCGGCCATCATCGCCGACGCCCTCGACGCCGTCTTCGAGGACACGTCGGTGTCGGAGATCTTCGGCGGCGAGAACCAGGCATAGGCGCACCACCTACACTGGTCCGGTTCCCTCTCGTCCCTCGTAGGAGTTCGCGCCCATGGAAGAGGTAGCCCTCGCCGCCGAGGCCGGTCGGCCCACGGGAAGCGCCGCCGCCCGGCGGCTGCGGGCCGCAGGCAAGATCCCCGCCGTCCTCTACGGCCACGGCGTCGAGCCCAAGGTCCTCGCCGTGGACGGCCGCCAGCTCCGCCTGGCCCTGAACCAGGAGGCGGGCCTCAACGCCCTTCTGACCCTCGACGTGGGCGGCGAGAGCCACCTGGCCATGGCCCGCCAGCTCCAGCGAGATCCCGTCCGGGGCACCGTCGACCACGTCGACTTCGTGATCGTCCGCCGTGACGAAGTCGTGTCGGCCGAGGTCCCCGTCCACCTCGTGGGCGAGGCCACCGCCGTCAACCGGGCCGACGGCCTGGTCGAGCAACAGCTCTTCGCCCTCACGGTGCAGGCCACGCCGTCGAGCATCCCCTCCGCCATCGAGGTCGACATCTCCGAGCTGGCCATCGGCGAGGCCATCCGTGTCGGCGATCTGCGCCTCCCCCAGGGCGTCAGCACCGAGCTCGACTCCGAGGAGCCGGTCGGCGCCGGCCAGGCCTCCCGGGTGGCCGCCGAGATCGAGGCCGTGGAGGCCGAGGCCGCCGAAGCCGTCGAGGCTGCCGAGGAGGTGGCGCCGACCGCCGCGGCGGAAGCCGAGGGCGGCGAGGCCGGGGCCGGCGAGGCCGGGGGCGGCGACGCCGCGGAGGCCTAGCTGCTCCGGGAACGCACGGGTACGGCCGCCGACCTCCTGGTGGTCGGCCTGGGGAACCCCGGCCCCGGCTACGAGGGCACCCGCCACAACCTGGGCGCCGACGTCGTCGCGCTCCTGGCCGAGCGCCACGGGACGGCCCTTCGGAAGGGGAAGGAGCGGGCCCTGGTGGGCGAGGCCCGCATCGACGGCAAGCTCGTCGCCCTGGCCTTCCCGCAGACCTTCGTGAACCTCTCGGGAGAGTCCGCCGTCCGCCTCGTGCGCCGCTACGGCATCGACGACCTCTCCCGGATGGTCGTGGTCCACGACGAGCTCGACCTCCCGTCGGCCCGGGTGAAGGTGAAGGAGGGCGGGGGCACGGCCGGCCACAACGGCCTCGAGTCCATCCGGAACCACCTGCACTCGGGCGGCTTCGTACGGGTGCGGGTAGGGATCGGCAAGCCCCCGGGGCGGATGGAGGGGGCCGACTACGTGCTTCGCCGCCCCTCCAAGGCCGAGCAGGCGGAGCTCGAGGTGGCCGTCCAGGAAGCGGCCGACGCCGTCGAGGTCATCCTCCACGAGGGCCCGTCGGCGGCCATGAGCAGGTTCAACTGAGCTCCTAGGGGGGCGGTGCGGGGCCGCGCTGACGACCCGTAAGTTTCTTTCCCCGCCGCTTGACCTGGCCCCAAGGGCCGGGTTCTACCATTTCTCCATGGAAGTGAACATCACGAAGAAGGCAACGGAGCACTCGATGGAGAACATGGACATGAGCGAGGGCTGCGGGTGCGGGTGCGGGACGATGACGACGCTCACTGCGGCCGAGGAGGACTGTGGCTGTGGTTGTGAGTGCTGCGGGAGCGAGCAGCCCAAGCCCAAGGAGCAGGAGGTCGCCGAGCTGGCCCGGCTCCGCGACGTGATCGACCGGCGCCTCGCCGACCTGGGCTGACTCCCAGCTCGCGGCGCCCAATCTGTCGGCGGGGGTGAGCGGCCACCCGCCAGGCCGCCCCCCGCCGACATTCGCGCCCGCACCGACCGGGTGGGCGCCGGCGGTCCCGTAGCCTCGCCAGGCGTGAGCCTCCGGGAGCTTCCTTCCCTTCTCCGCCACCATCCTTCGCTGCCGTCGCTGGTGGGCAGCACGTCGGCGGTGGTCGCCGTCCCGGACCCGGGCCGGGCCTTCGTCGTCGCCGGCCTGGCGACGCTCTCCAGTCGCCACCCGCTGGTCGTCACCCTCCCCACGACGACCGACGCCGAGCGGCTCGCCGCCGACCTGCGGACCTTTCTCGGCCCCGAAGCGGTGGACCTGTTCCCGGCCTGGGAGACCCTGCCCTTCGAGCGCGTCAGCCCGGGCGTGGAGACCATGGGCCGGCGCCTGCGGGCCCTGTGGCGGCTGAAGCTCGCCGAGCGGGCGCCGCGGGTCGTCGTCGCGCCCGTGCGCGCCCTCGTGCAGCGCCTGGGGCCCCACGTGGAGGAGGTCGAGCCCGCCGTCGTCCGGGTGGGCGACGTCGTCGACCCCGTCGAGCTCGTCGAGCGCCTGGTGGCCACCGGCTACCGCCGGGAGTACGTGGTCGAGCACCGGGGCGAGGTCGCCCGGCGGGGGTCGATCGTCGACGTCTTCCCGTCCACCGCCGACAGCCCCGTGCGCATCGATCTCTGGGGCGACGAGGTCGACCGCCTCACCGAGTTCTCCGTCACCGACCAGCGCGCCACCGAACCGGTCGGATGCGCGGAGATCTTCCCGTGCCGGGAGGTCCTGCCCACGGGGGAGGTGCGGGCCCGGGCCGCGGCCCTGGTGGCGGCCGAGCCCTGGGGACGGGACTCGTGGGAGCGGCTGGCCGAGGGCCTGACGTTCGACGGCATGGAGTCCTGGCTCCCGTGGCTCACCGACGGCGCGCACACCCTGCTCGACCTCCTCGGGCCCGAGGCCCAGGTCCTCCTCGTGGAGCCCCGGCGCATGCGGGACCGGGCCGCCGAGCTGGCCGACGAGGAGGCCGCCCTGGCCGGGTCCCTGGCCACCACCTGGGGGGCGGCGCCCGACCGGGAGTGGCCGCGCCTGCACCTCCCCTTCGACCGCCTGCTCGCCTCCACCCGAGCCCCGGCGTGGACCCTCGTCCCCACCGCCGACCACCCCGACACGCCGTCCGTCACGGTGGGCGGTTGGGACCCGGTGCTCGGTGATCCCGAGCGCCTGGCCCGCCAGGTGGGCGACCTGCTGAGTCGGGGCTTCACGGTGGTCGTCGCCGCCGACGGGCAGGGCTCGGCCGCCCGTCTGGCCGGGATGCTGGCGGAGCACGGCGGCTCGCTGCCGGTGCTCGAGGACGGCCAGGCGCCCCCGGCGCGCCTGCGTGGCCCGAACGCATCCGGCCTGCGTGGCCCGAACGCATCGGCCAGGAAGGGCACCGGTTGGGTGGTGGCCGCGCCCCTCGAGCGGGGGTTCGTCCTCCCCGAGCTGTCGTTGGCCGTGCTCGTCGCGGCCGACGTCACCGGGCGGCGCCGGGCCCCCCGCCGCCCCCGGCCCCGACGCACCGACGCCCGGGCCTTCTTCGACGACCTCCAGCCCGGGGACTACGTCGTCCACCACCAGCACGGCGTGGCCCGCTACGGGGGGATGGTGCGGCGGGCGTTGGGGGGCGCGGAGCGGGACTACCTGCTCCTCGAGTACCGGGGCGGCGACCGCCTGTACGTCCCCTCCGACCAGATCGACGCCGTCCGCCACTACACCGGCGGCGACGCGCCGGCTTTGCACCGAATGGGCGGCGCCGAGTGGCAGCGGACCAAGGCCCGCGTGCGGGCCGCGGTGCGCGAGGTGGCCGAGGAGCTGGTGGCCCTCTACAGGGCCCGCATCGCCAGCTCCGGCCACGCCTTCCCCGCCGACACGCCCTGGCAGCGGGAGCTCGAGGAGGCCTTCCCCTACACCGAGACGCCCGACCAGGCCCGGGCCATCGCCGACGTCAAGGCCGACATGGAGCGGGAGATCCCCATGGACCGCCTGGTCTGCGGCGACGTGGGCTTCGGCAAGACCGAAATCGCCATCCGGGCCGCCTTCAAGGCCGCCCAGGACGGCCTGCAGACGGCCGTGCTGGTGCCCACCACGCTCCTGGCCCAGCAGCACTTCCAGACGTTCTCGGAGCGCTTCGCCGGCTACCCGGTGCGGGTCGAGGTCCTCTCCCGGTTCCTCACCCCGGCCCAGGCCAAGCGGGTGGTCGACGGGCTGGCCGACGGCTCGGTCGACGTCGTCATAGGCACTCACCGCCTGCTCTCGGCCGACGTCAGCTTCCGCCGCCTCGGCCTCCTCGTCGTAGACGAGGAGCAGCGTTTCGGCGTGACCGCCAAGGAGGCCATCAAGCGCCTGCGGACCGACGTGGACGTCGTCACCCTCACGGCCACGCCGATCCCCCGGACGCTCGAGATGAGCCTCACCGGGATCCGAGACCTCACGATCCTGAACACTGCCCCCGCCGAGCGCCAGCCCATCCTCACCTACGTGGGCGAGTACGACGAGAGGGCGGTCGCCGAGGCCCTGCGCCGGGAGCTCCTCCGCGAGGGCCAGGTGTTCTTCGTGCACAACCGCGTGGCCGACATCGACCGGGTGGCGGCCCGGCTGGCCGAGCTCGTCCCGGAGGCCCGCATCGCGGTGGCCCACGGGCAGATGGACGAGGGCCGGCTCGAGCAGGTCGTCCTCGACTTCTGGGAGGGCGCGTACGACGTCCTTGTCTGCACCACGATCATCGAGTCGGGGATCGACATGCCCACGGTGAACACCCTGGTGGTGGACCGGGCCGACGCCATGGGCCTGGGCCAGCTCCACCAGCTCCGGGGCCGGGTCGGCAGGGCCGGCCAGCGGGCCTACGCCTACCTCTTCTTTCCGCCCGAGCGGAGGCTCACCGAGGAGGCGTACGAGCGGCTCAAGACCATCGGCGAGCACACGGAGCTGGGTTCGGGGTTCAAGATCGCCATGCGCGATCTGGAGATCCGGGGGGCGGGCAACCTGCTCGGGGCGACCCAGTCGGGCCACATCGCGGCTGTGGGCTACGACCTGTACGTCCAGATGGGCAGCGAGGCGGTGGCCGAGGTGAAGGGCGAGGAGCTGCGCCCGCCCGCGGAGATCAAGCTCGACCTTCCCGGCGCCGCCCACCTCCCGCCCGACTACGTGGCCCGGGAGGAGCAGCGCCGGGAGGCCTACCGGCGCCTGGCCGCGGTCACCACCCAGGACGAGG
>DASZOE010000170.1:0-5415 GCA_035550945.1 Acidimicrobiales bacterium | reverse complement strand
TCATGGCCGACCAGGCCGACCTCGTCACCGTCCTCCACACCCTGCACCAGGTCCTGAACTACAAGGGCACCTGAGGCCGAGTTTCGCCGCGGCTGGAAGGGCGGCGGCCGCGGCGCGGTTGATCGTCACGAACGGTGCAACCCAAGGAGGGTGGACACATGCCCGTGCAGCTCAACCACACCATCGTGTCGACGCACGACAAGGAGAGGTCGGCGACGTTCCTGGCCGAGATCCTGGGCCTTCCCGCTCCGACCGCGTTCGGCCCGTTCCTGGGGGTGGAGGCGGAGAACGGGGTGACGCTCGACTTCATGCACACGGACGGCGAGATCACACCACAGCACTACGCCTTCCTCGTCACCGAAGCCGAGTTCGACCAGATCTTCGGCCGGATCCAAGACCATGGCCTGCCCTACTGGGCCGACCCGGGAAGAACCAGGCCGAGCCAGATCAACCACGACGACGGCGGGCGCGGCGCCTACTTCCAGGACCCGGACGGCCACCTCCTCGAGATCATCACCCGCCCCTACGGCAGCGGCGGCTAGCGCGAAGTGGAGGTAGGCCCGGTCGGCGCTGCCGGCGGTCTGCGTCGCGTAGAGGTCCGGCGGGCCTGCCGGACGAGGCCGGCGGGGGCGGCCCTGGGCGTGGCGACGGACGGCGCCTACTCGGTGACGATGGCCGACAGGACGTCGAGGCGGGCCGCCCTGCGGGCCGGCGGGATGGCGGCCACGATCCCGGCCAGACCGGCGAGCACGACGACCACCGCCAGGTTGACGAAGGGGATCTCGAGCCGATTGATGCCTTCGTCGCTCAATGCCTGGACCAGCGCCCAGCCGAAGAACACCCCGACGGCCAGCCCCAACAGCGTGCCCTGGAGGGCGATGACCACCGACTCCCACCGGACCGTGGATCGCAGCTGCGACCGAGTCATGCCGACGGCGCGCATGAGCCCGAGCTCACGGGTCCGCTCGAGGATCGACAGGGCCAAGGTGTTGCCGATGCCGAGAAGGGCGATGACGATGGCCAAGGTCAGCATGGCGTACACCAGACCGAGCAGCTGGTTCACGAAGCTGGTCTGATCCTCCTTGAACCCGGCGCGGTCCCTGACGTCGGCGCCCGGGAAGTCGGCGGTGACCCCCTCGATGGCGGCCCGCGCCGCGGGTGCGCTGACCCCGTCGACCGTGTCGATGAAGATCTGGGAGTCGAACTGGTCGGCGAAGTTGGCATCGTACGCGGCCCGCCCGAGGAGGTAGTCGCCGACCGGCTGGTTCTCCCCGTAGATCATGGCCACCGTGAGCTCCTTGGTCCCGGTGTCCTTGAAGAGGACGGGGAGGCGGTCGCCCACCTGGAGGTCGCCATCCTTGGCGACGTCCTCGAACACGGCGATGGCGTTCGCGCCGAGGTCGCTGGGGGCGCCTTGGAGGGGCTCGACGTTGAGGATGTCGAACGCAGTCGCAGGATCGACGCCCTGCAGCTCCTCCACGTGGCCGTCGATCTCGGCGGAGCCCATCCTCACGCCGGTCGCCACGCGCACCTCGGACAATTCGTTGATCCTGTCCGCCAGCGCGGGATCGAGCCCGCCGACCCCGAACGTGCCCGAGTCGATGGCGAAGTCGCCGGTGAACGCCTTGTCGATGGTGGCGTTGATGGACGCTCGGGTGGAGGCGGCGAGAATGGTGATGAACCCGACCAGGCCCACGCCGATCATCAGCGCCGAAGCCGTGGCTGCCGTCCGCTTCGGGTTCCGCATGGCGTTCTCGCGGGCCAGGGCGCCGGTGATCCCGCGCAGGCGGGGCAGGGGGGCGCCGATCACTCGACTCAGGGGCAGGGCGATGGTTCGGCCCAGCACGGAGACCCCGAAGAACACCAGCAGCACGCCCAGCCCCACCATCGGGAGGGCGCTGCCGCCGCCGCCGAAGAGGCCGCCCAACAGCGAGGCGACCCCGAGGGCGAGGATCCCTGCGCCGACCCCGATACGCAGCTTCGAGCCGTAGCCGCTGCTGCCTCCGGCCATCTCCCGCATGGCGGCGACGGGCGGGATCCTGCCCGCCCTGCGGGCCGGCGAGAGTGCGGCCAAGAGGGTGACGCCGATCCCGACGACCAGGCAGATGACCACGGTGCGGGGCAGGAAGACGACTCCTCCCGCCGGGATCTCGATCCCGAACCCGGCGAGCAGCGCCTTCAGCCCCACGGCCACGCCTACACCCACCGCCAGGCCGATCAGCGAGGCCAGGACGCCCACGACCAGGGCCTCGACGAGCACCGAGGCCAGGACCTGCCGTCTCGTCGCCCCGATGGCCCGCAGGAGCGCGTTCTCCCGCGTGCGCTGGGCGACGGTGATGGAGAAGGTGTTGAAGATGATGAACGACCCGACGAGCAGGGCCACCACCGCGAAGACGAGCATGAAGACGTTGAAGAACTGGAGTCCCTCCTTTATGTCGCTCTGGCTCTCCGCGGTGATCTCCTCGCCGGTGACCACCTCGACGCCCGGGGGAACGACCCGGGCTATGCGCTCGCTGATCTCCCGCTGCGACACCCCTTCCTCGGCCACGACCGACACGGCGTCGAACTTGCCCGGCTCGGCCACGAGGCGCTGCGCCGCCGGAGTGGTGAAGAGGACGAAGGAGGCGCCCCCGGGGCTGTCGGCCTCCCCGAACTTGGCGATGCCGACGACTTCCACCCGTTGGGGCGGCCCTTGCACCACCACGGTGGCGGTCTCACCGACCCGGTAGCCGGCGTCGTCGGCGCTCTTCTTGTCCAGGACCACCTCGTCGTCGGCCGCCGGCGGCCTTCCGTCGACGATTCGGAAGGGGTTCAGGTCGTCCGAGTCGCTCCAGTTGCCCCCGAAGGTTGGGGCGCCCATCCCCGGATCGCCGACAGGCTCGCCCTCCTTGTCGACGAGCCGGGCATATCCCTGGATGGTGCCGTCGGCCTCGGCCACGCCGTCGACGGCGGCCATCGTCCGGACGAGCGAGGCGTCGACCCGGCCCCGCTGGTCGCCCTGTCCCTCGGGGCTCGAGAACGCTGCCTCCCGGCGGACGACGGCGTCGGTGCCCTCGAACACGTCGCCGAAGAGGTCGTCGAACGTCTTGCCGATGGTGTCGGTGAGCACGAGCGTGCCAGCCATGAAGGCGACGCCCAGCATCACGGCCAGGGCGGTGGCCGCGAGCCGGAACTTGTGGGCCGCCAGCCCCTTGAGGGTGACCCTGAACACGGCTCAGTCCCCGAACTGCTTCATGCGGTCGAGCACGCGCTCGGCCGTGGGCTGCTGCATCTCGTCGACGACGCGCCCGTCGGCGAGGAACAGCACGCGGTCGGCGTAGCCGGCGGCCACCGGGTCATGGGTGACCATGACGACCGTCTGGCCCATGTCGTCGACTGCGGTACGGGTGAACCCGAGAACCTCGGCACCGGAGCGGGAGTCGAGGTTTCCCGTGGGCTCGTCGGCGAAGATGATCTGGGGCCGGCTGGCCAGGGCCCGGGCGATCGCCACCCGCTGCTGCTGCCCGCCCGAGAGCTCGCTGGGCCGGTGGGCCAGGCGGTCGGACAGCCCGACGGTGGCCACCACCCTCTCGATCCAGCCTGGGTCGCCCTTCTGGCCGGCCAGAGCGAGGGGCAGGGTGATGTTCTCGAACGCGGTCAGGGTGGGCACGAGGTTGAAGGCCTGGAACACGAACCCGACGCGGTCGCGTCGCAGGAGGGTGAGGTCGCGGTCGTTGAGGGTGCTCAGGTCGGCCTCGCCGATGAAGGCCCTCCCGGCGGTCAGGGTGTCGAGTCCGGCCATGCAGTGCATCAGCGTCGACTTCCCCGAGCCCGACGGGCCCATGATGGCGCCGAACTCCCCCGGCTGGAAGGCGACCGTGACCCCGTTCAGGGCCCGGACCTCCGTGGGGCCCCTCCCGTACACCTTCGTCGCCCCTTCGGTGCGGGCCGCGGCGCTTGCCGTGGGCTGGGTACCCCGCGCGTCGCTCCACACGGTCGCCATGTGCGCTCCTCTCTGGAGGACGATGGCGCGACGTCCGCCGCCCAACCGCGCGGCTTCATCCGCCAGCTGCCGACCGGTCCGATCTGTTGCCCGTCCGGCACCCGGACGGCGCCCAGGGCCTCGTCTTGGGGGGAGCCTAGGCCCGAAGTCCCGGATGTCAACCGTCTACGTTGGCCCAGGATCCCGATGCCGGCCGAGCGCAGCCGGGCACCCACCGCGGAGATCGGCTCGGCCGCCAGTCCGGTCTCGGGGTGCCCCTCGGCCTGCCCCTGTCACGTCAATGTCCCCCCTCGACGTGACGTTGCCTCCTTCGAGGGCCGCGGCCCGGGCCCTGGCGGCCGCCTCCGGCGTCGTCGAGGAGGGACCGTCGCGGTCCTCGGCAACGCCGAATCGCCGTGCGCACCGTCGCTCAGGCAGTTGCTCCGTCGCGCCGGCAAGGCCCACCCTTCACCGGGACGGTTCACCGGACGATCTCTACGGGACGACGCGCAGCTATGTGGACAGTCTCGCTGTGGGCGCCCGACCGGGATCCCGGAGGACGTTCGGCTTGCGGGACCCGTTCAGTCGACCGCAGTGGCCTCGATCTCGATCATGAGCTCCGGGAACGCGAGGCGGGCGACACCGAGCAGCGTCCCGGGCGGGGCTACGCCGGCGGCTGCCAGCCGCTCGGTCAGCGGCCCGTAGTTGGCGAAGAACAGATCGATGTCGGTGGTGTAGATGTTCAGTCGCACCACGTTGGCCAGACCCATGCCTGCCTCCCGCAACACCGCCTCCAGGTTGTCGACGGCCATCGCGACCTGCGCCCCCATGTCGTCGGCGTGCTGCGGTTGTCCTTCTGCCGACATGGCGGTCTGACCGGCACAGAACAGGGTTCGACGGTGACCTTCGACAATCTCGCCTTGGTTGAAGCCCATTTCGACTGACCATGGCCACGGATTGACAGACGTCCGCTCAACGCTCATGCGCAGAACGCTAGCGCTCACGTCCGCCCGGCAGGTTCCTCGGGCGAGGAGCCCGTCGGACTCGGCGGGGAGGAGGCGCCACGGCCGTCGGCGATGCCGAGACCGGACACCTGATACCCCAGCTGGCGACAGGAGCCTCCAGGAGTTGTTCTCCGGCGAACCATGCTCCTGGCTATCAGTTCCCGCTCGTCACGAGCACTGAGTCCCGTGCGCGGATCCCTACAGGTTGCGGCCCGCGGGACGGCGCTGGGAAGGCGTCCCGTCGAGCACCCGGTCCCCGGAATTGCGTTCGCACCTGTACCTTCGGCGACCACATGCGAGTACACCTGGTGGTCACGGTTGGCCTGACGGCCGTCCTCGTCGGCGGCTGCTCGCGGGTGGCAGGACAGGAGGCGGCGCTGCGGGCGGGGACACCCCTGTCCGCGACCACGAGCACGTCGAGCAGCACCACGACGACCACCTCGACCAGGA
>DASZOE010000169.1:0-3559 GCA_035550945.1 Acidimicrobiales bacterium | reverse complement strand
CAGCTCGGCCCGCAGCCACTCGTTCTCGAGCCGGAGCTTCTCGATGAGGTCGAGGGTGACGTGGTTGAAGCGGGTCTGCTGGGCGGCGATGGGCCCGACGTACCAGCGCAGTCCCCGGCGGACGGCCCGCTTGGCGAACCGGACCACGGGCCCAATCACCGGGCGGTCCGAGCCGGACGCGAACTCGACGTCGAGGTTCGCCAGGTGCCGCGACGAGGCCAGGTCGCGGGGATGGTCGGGCGTCACGTAGAGCACGCCGCGGGCGCCACCCGGCGACCGCCCGGCCCGGGTGAGGACCGCCTCCACCCTGCTCATCATGTCGGGGACATCGCGGCCATGCAGCATTCGGCGGGGAGATGGTAACCCCCGAGCGAGCACGGCCCCAGGCCGGTGGCCCGGGGCCGCCCGGATGTTCGGCGCTGCTCAGACGCCGCCGGTGGAGTTCGACCCGCTGAGGTCGGGACCCTCGCCCTCGGTCGCGCCGGGCTCGGCCTCACGGGGGTTGTTGGGACCGGTGACGACGCCCGAGCCTTCGGGCGGGCCGTCGGTGGCGGACACGAAGCTTCCTCTGCCCCTGCCACCACGGAGACGCTCGTCCTCCTGGTCGGGGTCGTCGGAGAGCGGTTGGCCGGTGCTGGCGTCGACTACGGGCATGAAGGGGTCAGCTCCTTGGTGATGGGGAAGCCCTCCTCTACCCGAGCCCGGCGGGAGGAAACCTGTTCGACCGGCGTCAGAGGGCGAGGGGCCTGGGTGCGCTGACGAGGGCCTCGGGGTGGGCCCGCCAGTCGACGCCGGGGACGTCGACGTACAGCTCCAGCTCGTTCCCGTCGGGGTCGAGCACATAGAGGCTGTGGGTGACGGTGTGGTCCGTCGCCCCGACGATGCTGACGCCCGCCTCCCGGATGCGAGCGAGGACGGCGCGCAGGTCGTCGTCGCTGTCGCCGAACTTGAGGCCGAAGTGGTACATCCCGACGCGCCGGCCGCGCGGGATGGGAGCGGCGTCGGGGCCGACCTCGATGAGCAACAGCTCGTGGTGCGTCCGTCCGCTCGAGAAGGCCGCGAAGGGCAGGCCCGGCGAATCGGCCCCGACCTGACGCCAGCCCAGGATGTCGCGGTAGAAGGCGACGGAGCGGGCCAGGTCGCGGACGTAGAGGACGATGTGGCCGAGCTCCTTGACGGCCACGGCCGATCCGGTCTCGGGCGAGTTGGTCATGGGGCGCTCCGACTGGAGAAGGACAGTGTAGGTGGAACCTGCTTGAACTATCAAGTATTCCCGTCGGGCGGCGCCGCATGGGGGATCCATCTCCGCCAACCGGCGTCGCCGACCGGAGACGGTGCCGCACTGGTCGGTGCACATGACCGTCGACTACGCCGCAAGGCTGATGCTGGCCGCCCGTCCGCCGCCGCAGGTCCTGCGCAACGATCGTGGTCCGATGACCGGTTCGAGGTGAACCGGTCACCAGACCGGGGACGTCGATCAGGCGAGGTCGAAGCGATCGAGGTTCATGACCTTGTCCCAGGCAGCCACGAAGTCACGCACGAACTTCTCCTTCGAGTCGTCACCTGCGTAGACCTCCGAGATGGCTCGGAGCTGGGAGTTCGAACCGAAGACGAGGTCGACGGCGGTGCCGGTCCACTTGACCTCGCCGGTCGTGCGATCGCGACCCTCGTACACGTTCTCGGACATCACCGATGGCTTCCACTCCGTGCCCATGTCGAGCAGGTTCACGAAGAAGTCGTTGGTCAGCGTCTCGCGCCGGTCGGTGAAGACGCCGAGCTCGGTTCGTCCGAAGTTGGCGTGCAGGGCTCGCATGCCGCCGATCAGCACCGTCATCTCGGGAGCGGTCAGCGTCAAGAAGTTGGCCCGCTCGACCAGCAGGGTCTCCGCCGGCAACTTCTCTCCGGCTCGGAGGTAGTTGCGGAAGCCGTCCGCCGTCGGTTCGAGCACGGCGAACGACTCCACGTCGGTCTGCTCCTGGGAGGCGTCCGTACGGCCCGGCGCGAAGGGAACCGTGATGTCGTGCCCGGCGTTCTTCGCCGCTCGCTCGACGGCCGCGCACCCGCCCAGCACGATCAGGTCGGCGAGGGAGACCTTCGTTCCGCCGGACTGCATGTTGAAGTCCTGCCGGATCTGCTCCAGGGCCTGAAGGACGCCGGCCAGCTCAGCGGGGTCGTTGACCTCCCAGTCCCGTTGTGGCGCAAGGCGAATCCGCGCCCCGTTCGCCCCGCCCCGCTTGTCGGTGCCGCGGAAGCTCGCCGCCGACGCCCAAGCGGTGGAGACCAGCTGGGAGATGGACAGTCCCGATGCGAGGATCTTGCCCTTGAGGGCAGCGATGTGCTCGTCCCCGATCAGTTGATGATCGGGCTCGGGGACCGGGTCCTGCCACAGCTGCGGCTCGGGAACCCACGGGCCGAGGTACCGCCGGACGGGGCCCATGTCACGGTGCAGCAGCTTGTACCACGCCTTGGCGAACGCTTCTGCGAGCCGGTCCGGGTCCTCGTGGAAGCGCCTGGTGATCGGCCCGTAGATCGGGTCCACCTTCAGCGCAAGGTCGGTGGTCAGCATCATGGGGGCGTGCCTCTTCGACGGATCATGGGCGTCGGGCACGGTCCCCTGTGCCTCGGGGTTCTTCGGTGCCCACTGCTTGGCACCGGCGGGGCTCGTCGTCAGCTCCCAGTCGTAGTTGAAGAGGTTGTCGAGGTACCCGTTGTCCCACTTCGTCGGCTCGTTGGTCCACGCGCCCTCGAGCCCGCTGGTGATCGTGTGGGCGCCCTTGCCGGTGCCGAAGCTGCTGATCCAACCGAGGCCCTGCTGCTCCACGGGGCAACCCTCGGGTTCCGGACCCACGAGGTCCGGGTCGCCGGCGCCATGGCACTTGCCGAAGGTGTGACCACCGACGATCAGTGCAACCGTCTCCTCGTCGTTCATCGCCATACGACGGAAGGTCTCCCGAATGTCCCTGGCGGAAGCCAGCGGGTCCGGGTTGCCGTTGGGACCCTCCGGGTTCACGTAGATCAGGCCCATCTGCACGGCGCCGAAAGGACCGGTGAGCTCCCGGTCGCCTCTGTAGCGCTCATCTCCAAGCCACGTGTCCTCGGGGCCCCAGAAGATCTCCTCGGGCTCCCAGATGTCCTCTCGCCCGAAGCCGAAGCCGAACGTCTCGAACCCCATCGATTCCATCGCAACGTTCCCGGCGAAGACGATCAGATCGCCCCAGGAGATCTTCCGGCCGTACTTCTGCTTGACGGGCCAGACCAGCCGGCGCGCCTTGTCCAGGCTTGCGTTGTCGGGCCAGCTGTTGAGCGGGGCAAAGCGCTGCGCGCCACTGCCGCCGCCGCCCCGGCCGTCGGCGATGCGGTACGTGCCCGCCGCGTGCCAGGTCATCCGGATGAAGAGCGGCCCGTAGTGGCCGTAGTCGGCCGGCCACCAGTCCTGCGAAATCGTCATCACCTCGAGGAGGTCCCGCTTCAGCGCCTCGATGTCGAGGCTCTTGAACTCCTCGGCGTAGTCGAAGTCCTCGCCCAGCGGGTTGGAAACGGACGAGTGTTGGTGCAGAAC
>DASZOE010000168.1:0-6540 GCA_035550945.1 Acidimicrobiales bacterium | reverse complement strand
CGGCGGCCTGCGCCGGCCGGTCGACGCCCATGCGGTTGCGGTGATCCATCCAGACGCCGAAGAGGAGAGCGAACGCGGCCACATAGAGGTACAGAAGGAGGGCAAACGGAAACGCGAGGGCCCCGAAGAGCGAGCCGTAGCTGACCACGCTGCTGATGTACACACTGAAGCCGATCGACGCGAGAGTCCAGGCACTAACGGTCAGAAGGACCCCCGTGCCCACCGAGCGCCAGGCGACGGGCTCGGCGGGTGCGTAGCGGAGCAGAATGCCCACCACCAAGAGCATGGCCGCGACGGCGATCCCCCACGGCGCGATGAAGGCGAGCACGCTTGGGAAGGCCCCGCCACCGAGTGCCCGCTCGGCAAGGCGGGGAACGACTTGGGTGAGGCCCAGTGTGGCCATCAGGCAAACCCCAACTATTGTCCCGAGCACTATCGATTGCCCGAGCCGCTGCCACAGGGGTCGCGCCTCGGTCATCCGATAGATGCGGTTGAGCGCGGCGCCCACCACGAAGACCGCGTTCGAGAGCTCCCAGATCGTCAGAGCCAATCCGCCCGACAGCCAGTAGGTTTGCCGCGTGTCCAGGACTTGGCGCACGGTCTGATCGAGGACCCCGAAGCCCGACGGACCGACAACCGCTCGCACCTTCGGGGCGGCTTCGCGCGTCCACAGCTCTGTCAGATCGAGGAAGCCCAGCAGAGCAATGAGGAACAGGAGGAACGGCACGAGAGCGAACAGCACGCAGAAGGCGATCGCGCTGGCATGGGTGAACAGCTCGACTTCGTCGAAGGCCGCGGCCACGTCCCGCCCAAAGGAGAGGGTGCGGTCTCGGAGGCGGTCGTGGCCAGCCTTGGCGCGAGGAGCCAAGCCGCTCAGGGTCGGGGATGTGTTAAGCGGTCCGGCATCGGACAGGGAGTGTTGACAGCGCCGCCACGAACCATCAGAGCGGGTGGTTATCGACAGCGCCGCCCACGACACGGCGATGCTCGGGACGGCTTATCACTCGTCGCGATCGCCCTCGGGAGCGCTATTCCGACCCGGACGCGAGCTGGGGACACCGCTCGGCGGTCTCGACGCGCAAGGGCGGCGGTTTCCACGGCTCAAGGTCCATGCGGCTGTCTGTGCTCAAACTGACCTCCCCGTGGCTTGGCGAGTCGAGACTGGTGGAAGCCACGAATCGAACTATGCCGCGCCGCTGCTCGACGTGGCGCAGTCGCACGGCTTCGCCGCCGAGACCACCGCGCTCGGCGAAGCGTCGGCGGGCTCGGTTGACTGATGCGCGGGCACGCGGGATAGCGTTCTCGAGTCGCGTGAGGAACTCAGGGCCGTGCAGGCGCCGCTGAAGGGTGGTACGGACCGACCCGAAGTAGCGCGCGCCACCCTCGCCGAGACGGGAGCCCCGGGGCAGCGGCTCATGCTCGGTGCAGACCGGCCGCGCCCTGGCCGGCGCTGTGGCAGTCACCGGAGTAGCCCTGGCCGTACTGAGCACCGTCCGGGTGGAGTTCGGCTTGGCCCGCCGGTGCGACCGGACCTTCCGGAAGCGCCGCCAGCTGGAGGCTCAGTAGCGTGGGTTGAGACGCCCGTCGGTCTTGCTCTTTAGGTTTCACCGGAATCGGGAAGGAAGGAAGCGATGGAACGGCTACGGACAGGAAGCGCGATCTTCGACGTACTGGTTCGCGCCGTGGCCATCGCGCTGATTGCGGCGATCTTCGTCTGGATCCTCGGCATCTTGGATGCACCAAGCGTCGTGGGCACCATCATCTGGATCCTCGCTCTGCTCGCGATTGCCGCCGTAATCTTCCCGTTGGCAGTAGGTGGTGCATCTGCGGGAGGAACCCGGCCCGGCGCCGATCGCGCTGACCCGACCGCCGAAGGTGGCCAACCGCGCGCACAGGAGCCGACGGCTCCACCTGTGCAAACGCCCGCCGATGAGGCGACGCCGCGAGGCCGCCGCCCACCGCCGGGCCCGTAACGTTTCTGCACGCGCGCGCGTCGGTGCCCGACTTGAGAAAATGAGGGAGGAGTTATCGGCGCGGCGGGCCAAGCCTAGTCGGAGTCCTTAAATCATCATCGGCGCGTTCGTCGCCGGGACGCACAACTACCTCAAGGGCTTGAGGGACATAGAGACCGCCGTGTCCGCGTTCCCTATTCCAGGCCTATCGACATTCCGGCCGGCCCGAGGGCCGTCAAGGGCGGCCGGTCCCGGTCCGAAGCACCCCCCTGATTACTCCCACAGTTGCCACTGGTGCGTTCGCCGTCCCGCTGCGCCATCGTCGCCTCGGGCACGTAGAAGGCGTCGGCGATCTCGCGGGTGGTCAGGCCGCCGACGGCGCGCAGGGTGAGCGCCACCTGGGACGCGGGCGCGAGGTCCGGGTGGCAGCAGCAGAAGAACAGGGAGAGCGTGTCGTCGCCCACCTCCGTCGCGGTCTCAACCGGGGATCTTACCGCTCACCGGCAAAGTGCGGGGCACGTGCCTCAGTCCGCTTCCATGCCCCCTCGACGTGACCGGCGGGCGACCGTTCGTAGTTGCGGCACGTGACCGCGCCACGGTCAACCTCCACCTTCGACACGGTGACGTATGGAGAGCCGGAGGCGTGCACGTAGAGGATGAGCAGTTCCCCGCTCCAACGGTCGGGGAGCTTATTGGCCGACAGGCTCAGCGGAGCCTTGAGGTCGTGAGCTTGGCCGGTCGCCACCGGGATTTGTGACGCGAGGGGTACGAGCACGTCGCCGTCGCCCGTCCGCAGCGAAAGTTCGCTGACCATCGCCGGACCCTTACCCACGTTCCACAACCGCACGGCCATTCCCGACCCCTCATCGAAGGTGTCGATGGCGATCACCTCGCCGACCATGGGATCGGGCGACGCGATCACGAACGGCATAGTCCTGCGCCTCGATGCCCTCCCTCGTCAACTGCAGGCTCTCCTCTGTCTTAGCTACGTCCTCCCGAGTGCGACGGGCGAGCAGCCCGGTAAAGACGGCGAGCGCGAGGGTTCCGAGGCCGACGATCAGCTCGCCGAGCGAAATCTCGCCACTGAGCACGAACCAAGACCCGAGCACCGGAGCGATGCTTAGGGATGGCCATAGACGCGTTGTGCACGCCTACGGGGCCGACTGTCGTACTCGGCCAGGGTTCGGGTACTCCCCCTCGCCCCGTAGAAGGCCCGAGAGACGGCTAAGGGATCGGCGGCACGCGGCGGAGCAGCACCGGGCGGTCGGCGCGCCGTCCGTCGAGCGAGGCACCGCAGATGGGGCACGCCCTCACGCGGCGTCACCTTCGGAAGTGACGCCGCGCAGGGCGGGGTAGCCGTGATCTAGCCGAACGCCTGCTGAAGGCCCTTCTGTAGGTCGTCCTGGTTCATGGCGGGCGTGATGTAGACCTCGGCCCCGACCTCGTTGAAAAGCGGCTCGGTGATGGGAGGAAGCTGCGAGGAGTCCTGCATGTCGAAGACGAAGAACATGTTCCGTCTGCCCTGCTCTCCATAGAAGTAGGCGGCTTCCGGTTGGAGGCGCTCCAGTACCGTCCCGAGAACCTCCTGCATCCTCCCCTCTTTCAGCACCCGGCCGGACTTCTCGGTGTCGACCGTGGCCTTGAGCACCATGCGCATGGCATCCCTCCTTGTCGTTGACGGTGCCAACGTAACCCAGTTGGGCTTCCGCCGCTACGCGGGCGGCACCGCCACTGGGACAGGTCACGCCGCCTCCCTCGGCATGAGGGACGCGCGCGCGGGCACCCCGGCTCCTCGGTCGGCCCCGGCAGCCCGGCGAACAGCGACTCGGACAGCTATCCGGCCTCCGGCGCGACCGGGTGGTCCTCGGACGCGGGAGGATGCGCCCCTCGCCGTAGATCGCGCCGCCGGCGAGCCGCCCGGTGATCGTGAGGTCGGTGTCGACGGCGAGATCCCCGCAAGTGCTCGGCGGCGTCGGGGCCCAAGCAGCGTTCGATCGCGTCGGCCTCGACGACGACCGTCCACGTAAGCCACGAGCGCAACCGCTACTCCCATCCGAGGCAAGCGAATCCGGATGACGACCTACACGGCCGACGTCGGCGAGCGCCAGATCGTCGCTCAGCGCGTCGATGCGCACGTGCGGCTGTACGACGAGCCAGCCGCCCAGGGCGGCCGCCGCTGGATCATCGAGTCCGAGATCGGCTCGAAAGCCGAGCTCGAGGCGATCGTGGCCGACTACGTCGCGAAAGCGAAGAAGATCGGCTACGTCCCGACGTGCCGGTGGTTCTGAGGGTCAATACAGATGTCACACTTCATCCCGTGAGGATGGTCACCCTCGACGACCCCGACTTCGCCGGCACCTACACCGTGGAGCCTCACTCAGACGGGACGCTCATCCTCGAGCCGGTCGACGACGACGTAGGACCTTTCGCCGCGACGCTACTGAGACGCGCCGGGGCGCGGGCGCTCACCCCGGAGGAGTTCTCCGAACGCTTCGGCGATCTCCCCACCGACGACGAGGGCTAGGCCATGACTCGCCGCGCGGCCCGCAGGCGGGCGCGCTTCGACGCGGACGCATTCGAGTCCGACGTCGGCCGCCTTCGAGCCGACAGCCGGGCACGCCGGGTGGCAGAGGAGGCGCGCGCGGCGTTCACCGGCGAGGGCCTGGAGCGAACTGAGCTCGTGCGCTGCGCCGCCGAGGGACGGGACGGAACGCGTCTCGCGGGTTGTCTGAAGGCCTACCTCCCCCTCGAGGAGAGCGAGCGGCCGTTCCGGATGGTGTTGATTGCGGGTGGGGGCGAGGCGGGCCTTGAGCTCGTCTACCTGGCCTTCGGGGTAGGAGACCAGCCCCGGGCCTCGCATGCGCCGAGCGCAGACGCGATCGCCCACCGCCGACTCCATGGCCGCTGGCCGTCGCTCTAGCAGCTCCGGCAGGGGCGCCACCTAGCGCCGCGGAGTGTGCTTTTCCCCCGCCGGCCGTAGAGTTCATCCTCAAGCGGTCGTGGAGTGCTGCTTTGACCCCTGCCGGCCGGTGCCATTGGTGTCGAACCAGCGCGGCTAATATGGCCAGAACTCGTTGAAGGACCAGTCGGTCGGCATCACGGGCCAGGTCACTGGAACCAGCCCAGGTCGCCGAGGTCAGCGCCCGCGACGGCGTCCATGCCGGCCATCTGCGCCGTCGGCGGCTGGGACCGCTCGCTCCCACCCGGTCGCGCGCACGAGATCGCTACCTGGCTCAACCGGCGCGGGCTGATCGAGGTCGCGTCGGTCTAGCGGTGCGCCCGCGCCCGCACGAGCCGCGGGCCACGAACCCGTCCCCGCTCGCCCGCCGGAGCTCTGGCGGGCGAGCACAACGAATCGACCCCATACACGCTCGCGTGCGATGCTGGTCCCTCGTCTACACAAGGGAGGCCGGTTATGGCCTACACGGCAGAGACGAGGAGCGTCGCAAGCGTGCTGTGCAGGTAGTGTTTGCATTGAACGACATGCCATTCGCCCTCTTCGCCTTCGCGACGCGGTTTCGGTCGACCGCCGAAAGGCGCACGTGGCCGAGTTCGGGCAGCGAGTCGACCCTCAGCGCCTGGGTGTAGGCGCGCAGCGCCGAGGGCTTGTAGCGGTCGCCCGAGCGCGTGCGGACGATCCCGCCCGAGCCGCTTCGAGCCATTCCTCGGCGGCCTCGGCCAGTGTGAGCTTGGCCGGGGCGCGCAGCGTGCCGCGGCCGGTCGGCGGCCCGACCGTCGCCCGATCGCCGCCTCGAGCTCAGCCTCGTAGGCGCCAAGCTCCGCGGCGCCGGCGGCCCGACGCGCTCGGGCTCAGCTCGAGCACCTAGCCGGCCTCCTCCCTGACGGGGCTATAGGTGATGCGTTAGGAAACGCGTCTGGTCGCTGACCGCCTGCTCGAAGTTCTCGCCGGTGTAGATGCTGAAGTGCCCTACGGGGTAGCGCTTGACCTCGCCGCGGGGGGCCCTGCGGGCGGCTCGCCACGCCTGGCTGGGCGGAGTGATCTGGTCGTAGTCACAGACGCAGACGAGCAGCGGACACCGCACCCGCGAGGCGGCGCGCACGGGTCGGTAGAAGGGGAGGCGCAGAAGGACCCGGGCGGCTATCTCGTTGCGCCAGTTCGAGTCGGCCGGCAGCAAGGCGCGGTAGCCCGGCTCGGCGTCGGGGCTTGTCATGGCGGCGACCGATCCCGGAGGACCTTGGAGGGGCACCAGCACCGGCGGCCGACCGAGCCTGGCGCGGGCCTCGTCGCGAAGGGCGAGGAGAGTGAGGCGAGCGGCCGTCGAGACCGGCACCGCGGCGAGGCTCACGAGGCTGTCGGTGTTCGGGACCTGCGAGATGGCCGCGGCCACCTGCGAGTCGTCGGCGGCCACCGCGATCACGTGCCCTCCGCTGAACGAGGTGCCCCACAGCGCGAGGCGCTCGGGGTCGACGTCCTCGCGCGAGCGCGTGTAGGCCACCGCCGAGCGCCAATCCTCGAGCTGGCGGTTGATGTCGAGGAGCTGGCGCGGCTCGCCCTCGCTCGCTCCCCAATGGCGGTAGTCGAAGACGACGGCGAGCAGGCCGGCGTTAGCAAACCGCTCGGCGAAGG
>DASZOE010000167.1:0-6059 GCA_035550945.1 Acidimicrobiales bacterium | reverse complement strand
GGAGTGGGCATGCCCGGGCACTTCCTGGTCCGACTACCGGGCACCGCGACGTACCTGGACCCCTTCCACGGCGGCGAGCTGCTCGACGAGCGCGGCTGCGAGGCCCGCTTCCGCGCCGCCACCGGCGCCGGTGCGCAGGTGGCGTTCGACAGCCACCTGCTGGCCACGGCGACGAAGCGAGAGATCCTGGCACGCATGCTGGCCAACCTGCGCGCCGTCTACCTGGCCCGCGGGGCCGTCGCCGACCTGGAGTGGGTGCTACGCATGCGCCTGGCGCTGCCCGACGCCCCCGCCAGCCACATCTCCGAACTCGGCCGCGTCCTGACCCTTCAGGGCAAGTTCCTGCAGGGCGCGGCCACGCTCGAGCGTGACGCCGGCGACCATCCCCACCTGGCGCAGCCGCTGCAGGCGACCGCCCGCGCCCTGCGTGCCCGCCTCAACTGACGGCCGTCGCGCGGCCGGCTACCGTGCCGAGGTCCTGGGGACGCTGGAACAGGCGTCGCTGCAACCCGGCACGGTGGTGACCGAAGGAGACGGTGAGGATGTTCGCCCGCGTACGCACCTTCAACGCGCCGACCGAGGGCATCGACGAGAGCACCACCGCCTTCCGAGACAGCTTCCTGCCCCGCATCCGCCAGCTGGATGGCTACCGGGGCTTCTTCCTGCTCGTCGATCGCCAGTGGGGCAGGCTTTTGGGCGTCGCGTTGTACGCGGACCAGGCCAGCATGGAGGCTGCGACACAGTCCGCGACCGACCTGAGCCGGGAGGCCGGCGAGCAGCTGGGCCTGGCGGCCGTCAACGTGGAGGACTACGAGGTCGTCATCGACGAACGGGCCTGAGTCCCCCTGCCGGGCCGCGACAGGGTCCGGCCAGCGACTCGGGCCGGCCGTTTTGTCCGGACCCTCCCGTTGCCAACGGCTGGCCGGCAGCCTTCCGGCCGCGGGGCCGGCGACGAGGGTTTCCGGTCAGGGCCTGTGGGTAGGACGCCTGCGCCCGCTCCCGTCCTGGCCGCTCCGGTCCGGTCGTTTTCTTGGAGGCCGTGATGCATTTCCGCAAAGACCTGCTCGCGATGCTGTTCGTCGGCCTGTTGGCGCTGTCGGCTGCGGCTTGTCAGTCAGGCGGCGGTAGTAAGGGCGGCACCGAGAAGGAGAAGGCCGGCCAGTTCGAACTCGAGATCGAGAGCGAGGTGGAGCCCGGGCAAGGCCCGGCCACCCGCATCGAGCAGGAGATCGATATCGAGACCGAGATCCGCCCCGCCGAATCGGAGTAGGCCCAGTGGTCGACGCCTCTCCCCCACTGATTCTGCCCCGAGACACCGCGAGCTCGTCTGAATCGGAGCCGGCGCCCTCGGCGCCGCGGAGGCGAGTCCAGCGGCTGCAGCACCCCCGTCTCTACCCCGGTGCGAGGGAGGGCGCGCGGATCAACCTGTAAGCCGCGCAGGACACGGCGAGCTACCGCCGGGCGACGGACGTGCCGGGAATCCGGTTCCCGTCACGAGGTTGCACCCGATGAGCTTGTCGAAGTCGCCCTGGACCAGTTCCCGACGAGCAACCACCCGGGTGACTCACGGGCGGATACGTCCCGCGGTCCGCGAAGGCCCGGTCGACGGCCATGATGATGTCGCTGCGGCGCCAGAGGCCCGAGCGAAGTTGCGGTGGCCCAGCGGCCCTCCGTCAGGTTTAGGGGCAGGCCACATCAGCTCGGCAGGCTGGAGCCCGCCACGCCCCGCGAGAACGCGATGAAGGCCGTCGTCCAAGACGCCTACGGCTCCGCAGATGTCCTCGAGCTCAGGGATATCGACAGGCCCCCGATCGGAGACGACGGGGTGCTGGTGCGCGTTCATGCGGCTGGCGTCGATCGGGGCGTCTGGCATCTCATGACCGGCCTTCCGTACCTGCTGCGCATCGCGGGCTACGGGCTCCGCACGCCCAAGAACCGCGTCCGAGGCCGCGAGGTAGCCGGACACGTCGAGGCGATCGGCAAGGATGTGACCAGGTTTCGGCCGGGCGACGAGGTGATGGGAATCTGCGAGGGCTCCTTCGCCGAGTACGCGTGCGCTCGAGAGGACAAGCTTGCGCCCAAGCCGGCGAACCTCACCTCCGAGCAGGCGGCGGCCGTCCCCATCTCCGCACCCACCGCCCTCCAGGCTCTTCGCGACCAAGGACACGTACAGCCAGGGCAGAAGGTGCTGGTCATCGGCGCGTCGGGAGGCGTGGGGACGTTCGCCGTGCAGCTCGCCAAGGCATTCGGAGCGGAAGTCACCGGCGTGTGCAGCACGGCAAAGGTGGACCTGGTCCGCTCCATCGGCGCAGACCAGGTCATCGACTACACACGCGACGACTTCGCCGACGGAGGGCAGCTCTACGACCTGATCCTCGACATCGGGGGGAACCGGTCGTTGTCGCACCTCAGGCGTGCACTCACCCGCCAGGGCACTCTGGTCATCGTCGGCGGCGAAGGCGGCGGTCGGTGGATCGGCGGGACGGACCGTCAGCTCCGGGCGCTCGCGATCTCACCGTTCGTGCGGCACCGACTGCGGGTGTTCATCGCCAGGGAGCACTACGAGGAACTGCTGTTCCTGACCGAACTCGTCGAGGCCGGCAAGGTCACACCGGTCATCGACCGGACCTACCCGCTGAGTGAGGTCCCCGAGGCCATCCGGCATCTCGAAGAAGGCCGCACTCGCGGAAAGGTCGTCATCACCGTGTGAGCGGACCACCGCTCGACCACCCATCTCGGGCGAGCACGCAGGCTCAGGGAGCTGCCTTCACGACCCGGCCGACAGCGACACGGACGGGTGCCTCCACGTGCCCTACCAGGACACCCGCGGCCCCGAAGCGCCACCGTGCGTCGGAGAGGCTGTCGGCGAAGCCGTACCGATCTTCGGGGCTCGACAACCTCGACCTCGAGTCCGTGCGTCTGGACCTCCCGTACCCCGACGTCCGCCAGGATCTCAACCGGTGGCTACCCCTGATCAAGTGGTTCCTAGCCATCCCGCACTACGTCGTGCTGTTCTTCCTCGACATTGCGATCGCCGTCGTGGTGCACAACCGGGTCCTGGGATATGCCTTTCTTTTGGTCACCGACCGGTACCCGTGCGCTTGACGATCGGTAGGACTTCTCCGGCGGTCGCCCGGCTCCTCCCCCACCGTTGCGGTGCGCCCCGCAGGCATGACCGGCTGCCCCGTTACTTCAGTCGGGTCGGCCGTCCGCAAGAACGTCCGCTGATGTCGTGGATAGCCAGTGGAAACGTGGGGTGGACTCTGCCGAAATCGAACCGGCGACCTGCGCCGTGCAAAGTCGGATCACGCCGCTGCGGGTTGTGCTGGTCGGGCGCCTCATCGCAGGCCAGACGCGGAACGCGAGTGTCAGGCGTCCCGCTCGGTACCGGCCAGTGTCGCTCGGTTACCCTTACTCCGGGGCGGGCACAAGGTTGAACGCGTCGACGTGGCGGGGGCGGACGACGGTGAAGTGGCGAAGGTCCAAGGTCGCCACGTCAGCGACGTCCAGACGCTCACTGAGCGCGACAACGGAAGCGTCGACGGTCCCGAGCGGAAGGTCCTGGTAGGCGGCGACCAGCTCCGCGATCCGCAACCAGTCGCCGGGCGCGACCGGTTCCACGTTGAACGCACCCGCGGCGAGGTCGCCGAGGAACCGCACCTCGGCCTCGGCGCCCAGACGGGTTCCGATGAGGTAGGTCACCTCGGTGATGGCCAACGTGGGCACGACGAGCGGGCCAGAGTGACCCTCGAGCAGGGCGAGGCTGGCGGCGTGGTGCTGGTCATCAGCGTCGACGTAGGCGTAGAGCGGGCCGGCGTCGACGATCAGGGTGCTGATGCGCCCTCCGCGGCCAGGATCTCCTCGATGCGCTCGGAGATGTCGTGGCGGCCGCTGCGACCGGCACCGGCGGCCATGAGCCGTCGATGACCAGAGCCCGTCTGCAGGTGCTGCTGGATCGCCTCGCGGGTCACCTCAGACACCGTCACCCCGCGCCTGGCCGCCTCGTGGCGCAGCAGAGCGTCGAGCTCGTCGGGCAGCTTCACCGTGGTGCGCTTCATGTATGCCAGCATACCCTGACTACCTCCCGGGCAGGTGAACCTCCCACGGACCTGCAGCCGCAAGATCCAAGCGGTCCTCACGGAGTTGCTGCCCCACCAGCCGGAGGTGCACGGACTCCTCGCGCTGATCGAGCTGAGGACGCGAGGTGCTCGACCGTGCCTCCAGCTCGTCCACGATGACGCCGACAGGCGCCTCCTCGAGCGTCGGCTGGCGGAAACTCGAGCCACCTCCGGACTGACCGAGAGCTCGGACGGCTGGCGGAACCCCGGTCGCGATGTCGATTCCTGGGCTCCGGGCCGCTCGGCGCGCGCTCCGCGCTCGCGCCTACGCTGCGCTGTCGAAATAAGGCGGCACCGTTCGACACCCTCATGCACCGGCGACCGTCGCCGGGCGACCTTGGAGGAAACACGATGCGCTACGCAGCACTGATCTACTCGGAGGAGTCCGAGCCGAGCGGTGACCTGTCGCCGCAGGAAGCGATGCGTCCCTGGTTCGAGTTCGGCGAGAAGAACGAGAAGCACCTGCGCGGTGGCGAGGCGCTTCAACCCACGTCGACGGCGACCTGCGTCCGGGTCCGCGACGGCGAGGTCCTGATCACCGACGGGCCGTACGCCGAGACCAAGGAGGCTCTCGGCGGGTTCTACATCGTCGAGGCCGACGACCTCGACCAGGCGACCGACGTCGCCCGCCAGATCCCCGCGGCGGACTACGGCACCATCGAGGTCCGACCCATCATGGAGATCCCCGACCAGCCGTGACCGACCTCGACGGCGTCTTCCGCGCCCACCACGGCACGGTCCTCGCCGTCCTGATCCGCGACCTCGGTGACTTCGACCGGGCGGAGGACGCCCTTTCCGACGCCATCGCCGAGGCCCTCGAGCAGTGGCCCACCCGCGGGGCACCCGCGAACCCGGCGGGCTGGCTCGTGACCCGTGGGGCGTCGACGCGCCATCGATCGGCTCCGGCGCGAGGAGCGCTTGCGCGGCAGGGCAGCGCTCCTCGCCCCGCTGGACGGCGAGGACGACGTGCCCCCGACCGCCGTGCCCGACGAGCGCCTGCGACTCATCTTCACGTGTTGCCACCCGGCGCTGTCCATCGACGCCCAGGTCGCGCTGACGCTGCGGACGGTGTGCGGGCTCACGACGGGGGAGATCGCCCGGGCGTTCCTGGTCACGGAGTCCGCGCTCGCGCAGCGACTCGTGCGCGCCAAGCGCAAGATCCGCGATGCCGCCATCCCGTACCGCGTGCCGCCCGATCACCTCCTGCCCGACCGGCTCACGTCGGTGCTCACCACCGTCTACCTGGTCTTCAACGAGGGCTACAGCGCCACCTCGGGGGACCTGTTCCGGCGCGACCTCGCCGACCAGGCGCTCCGTCTGGGGCGCATCCTCGCCGAGCTGATGCCCGACGAGCCGGAGGTGCTGGGCCTGCACGCGCTCATGCTGCTCCAGCACGCGCGTACCGACGCCCGGATGGGCCCGGGAGGCGGCCTCGTGCTGCTCGAGGACCAGGACCGGTCCCGCTGGGCGTCCGACCTCATCGCGGAGGGTGTCGCGGCCCTGGACGTCGCACTACGACGGGGAGTCCCCGGTCGCTACCAGCTCGAGGCGGCCATCGCGGCGTTGCACGACCAGGCGCCGACGTTCGCGGACACCGACTGGAAGCAGATCGCGTTGCTGTACGGCGAGCTGGTTCGCCTCACCGGTTCCCCCGTCGTGCGCCTGAACCAGGCGGTCGCGGTCGGGTTCGCGCTGTCGTGGGATGCGGGTCTGGCCCGCCTCGACGAACTCGCCGACGATCTGGACCGCTACCACCTCTTCCACGCCGCGCGCGCGGATCTACTGCGACGGACGGGGCGCCGCGCGGAGGCGGCCACGGACTACCGACGGGCTCTGACCCTGGTCACGAACCAGGCGGAACGGCTCTACCTCCAGCGGCGACTCGCCGAAGTGACGTGACCCCCGCGTCGACCGACCACCTCGCCGACACACTACCAGTAC
>DASZOE010000166.1:0-10939 GCA_035550945.1 Acidimicrobiales bacterium | reverse complement strand
GGAGGGGGTCGGGGAAGGTCTCGGCGACCGGACCGGGGCCGAAGACGGGACCCTCGGCGGCGCCCGCCTCCCCCCGGGCCGTCACCGGCCGGCTCTGCAGAAGCACGAAGTGACCGCCGGTGTCGAAGGCCCACTCGATGTCCTGGGGACCGCCGAAGACGCGTGCCGCGTGGCCCGCGCCCCGGGCCATCGCCCGGAGCTGGCGCCGGCCGAGGAGGCTGGAGGAAGGGGGCGGTCCCTCGACGACCCGGCCCCGCCGGCTCAGCAGGTAGCGGGTGCCGTCGACCTCGCCGCTGACGAGGGCGTTCGGCCCCTGGTCGGTGGCGGAGACGACCAGGCGGTCCTGGCGCCCGGAGACCGGATCGAGCCCGAAGAGGACCCCACCGGACGTGGAGACGAGGTAGGGCTGGACGAGGACGGCCATCGGGGCGGCGCCCCCCAGGGGCCGGCCTTCGCCCCGGTGATCGTCGAGGGGCACGACGTTGCTGGAGGCCAGCACCGTGTCGACGGCGGCCTCGAACTCCTCCCAGCCGGCGACGCCGAGCACCGAGGTGAACATCCCGGCCATGGAGCTGGCGCTCGTGTCCTCGATCGTGGAGGAGGACCGGACGACCAGGGAGACCTCGCCGGCGTGGGAGATCTCGGACCAGGCCTCGCGGAGCTCGGCCCGGTGCTCAGGCGTCGTGCGGTGGAAGGCGGTGGTGACGACGATGCCCGGGAGGACGGGCAGGCCCGCCCGCTTGGCCGTGGCCAGGGCCGCGGCCTTGGCGCCGACCAGCTCGGGATCGCGGGCCCGGGGATCGTCCAGCGGGACGACGCCCAGCTCCGCTCGGCCTACTCGATCCACGATCCGGACTGCCGACTTCACCTTCGACCACCACCTCTGTGCGCCCTCCCGTCAACCTCCGGGTATGGCGCGTTTCATCCCGATGTCATCATGCCGGACATTGCTGACATTTCAAGTGAGTACGTCTATAGGACCGGCGGGACCCCGGCGCAGATACCACTCGAAGCCGTACACGGCGGAAAAAGCGGCGGGAGCCAGGCGCATCGCGTACCCCGACTCGGGGATCTGGCTGGCGTGGGCGGCCATTGCCGCCCGCTTGCGGTCGAGGACGGGGCGAACGTCCACGGTGGTGGCCACCTCGACGGTCGGGACGCCGAGGGAGGTCGAGGCCAGCCCGAACTCGGGGGCGTCGCCGAGCACCTCGACGACCAGGTGGGTCTCGACGAAGTGGAGGTACTCCCGGTCGACCGTCGCCTCGTAGACGACCTCGATCCCGGCCCGGGCCGCGGCCCGCAGGCCCACCTCATGGACCTTCAGGTGGTCGGGGTGGCCGTAGATGCCGTGGTCGTCGTAGGCGACGAGGGCGGCGGCGCCCACGTCGGCGCAGATCGCCGCCAGCCGGCCCGCGGCGTCGTCGGCGTCGGCGGCGTTGAAGGACCCGGGGGCGAGATTGGCCTCCACCCCGGCCACGCCGGAGTCGAGGTAGCCGAGGAACTCGAGGCGGGACACCCCCAGGGCCTCGGCCGCCCGCCGGGTCTCGGCCTGGCGCTCCTCCCGCAGGCCGTCGGCGTCGCGGCCTGCCGCGAAGCGGGTGCCCAGCTCGCCTCCGGTGGCCAGCACCAGGACCACCGGCCACCCGTCGTCGGCCAGGCGGGCCATCGTCCCGCCCGTGAAGATGGCCTCGTCGTCGGGATGGGCGTGGAAGAACACCACCGCACCCCGGGGCCGGGTAGGCGGGCGGGCCACCTACGATGGGCCCCCGGTATGGAGACGCCCCAACCGTCGTGGAGCCGCAGGGCCGTGGGCGTGGCCCTCGTCACCGGGCTCACCCTGGGCGTGCGGGAGGCGCTCGGCCCCGAGCGCGACGAGCCCGCCATCGTCGTCGAGGTGTCCGGCGAGGCGCCCCCGCCGGGGAGGGTCACCCTGTACTTCCACCCCGAGGTCCCCGAGGCGACGCTGGTCCTCGTCCGGTAGCGAGGCGAAGCCCCTCACCGCTGGACGTCGAGGCGGCGCAGGCGGAACCAGCGGTAGCCGAAGGCGTCCAGCTCGACCGCCCCCAGCCCCTCCCCCACGTCGTCGTAGTCCCGGTTGGCGAAGACCTCGAGGGGGTGCCCGGAAGCTCCGGGCTGGGAGCCCAGGTCCACCGTGCAGCTCTGGTCGGCGAGGTTGGTGACGGCGACGACCACCCCGCTCGGCGCCTCGTACCGGAGGGCCAGCACCGAGGTCACCCCGCTGTCGAGGGGCCGGCACTCCCCGACGTTGAACTCGGGGCACTCGCGGAACGTTCGCAGCGCCCGCTCGAACCACGAGAGCAGCGACGTGGGGTCGCGGCGCTGGGCGGCCACGTTGACCCGCTGGTACCCGAAGTCCCCGTCGCTGATCACCGGATGGACGAGGCCGCCGGCGTCGGCGGTGGAGAACCCGGCGTTGCGCTGGTCGGTCCACTGCATCGGGGTGCGGATGGCGTTGCGCTCCTCCAGCGAGAGGTCGTCGCCCATCCCGATCTCCTCGCCGTAGCGGAGAACCGGCGTCCCGGGCAGCGTCAGCTGGAGGGCGTAGGCCATCTCGATGCGGGGCCGGTCCCCTCCCAGCATCGGGGCGAGACGGCGGCGGATGCCCCGTTCGTAGATCTGCATCTCGGGCTCGGGCCCGAAGGCGGCGAAGACCTCGGCCCGCTCGTCGTCGGAGAGCCGGCCGAGGTCGATCTCGTCGTGGTTGCGCAGGAACGTGGCCCACTGGCACGTCTCGGGGATCTCGGGCGTGTTCTGCAGCTCGGCCAGCACCGGCCGGGAGTCGCTCCGGGCCAGGCCGAGGAACAGGCGCTGGTTGAGCATGAAGTTGAACAGCATCGGCAGGCGGTCGCCCCCGCCGAAGTACTTCAGGAGCTCGTCGCTCTCGACGTTGGCCTCGGCCAGGATCACCGCGTCGCCCCGGTGCCAGGAGAGGGCTCGGCGGACCTCGTTGAGGTAGCCGAAGTCCTTGGGTGAGTCCGGCTCACCGGGGCGGGTGAGCTCGATGACGAACGGTGCCGCGTCCATGCGGAAGCCGGCCACGCCGAGCTGGAGCCAGAAGGCCATGATCTTGGCGATCTCCTCGCGAACCGCGGGGTTGGCCGTGTTCAGGTCGGGCTGGAAGTCGTGGAAGCGGTGGAAGTACCACGCCCCGGCGGCGTCGTCGTAGCTCCACGTGCGCTCCTGGACGCCGGGGAAGACCACGCCCTGGATGAGGTTCTCGGGCTCCTCCTCGGTCCACACGTACCAGTCACGGAACGGCGAGGCGGGGTCGGACCGGGCCGACTGGAACCAGGGGTGCTCGTTCGACGTGTGGTTGACGACCAGGTCGATCATCACCCGGAGGCCCCGGCTGCCGGCCTGGTGGACCAGCTCGACGAAGTCGCCCAGGCTCCCGATGTTGGGATCGACGCCGTAGAAGTCGGCGACGTCGTAGCCGTCGTCGCGGTCCGGGCTGGGATGGATGGGGTTGAGCCACAGGCAGGTCACGCCCAGGCGAGCCAGGTAGTCGAGCCGGCTGGTCAGCCCGGCGAGGTCGCCGATCCCGTCGCCGTTCGAGTCCTGGAAGGTCTGGACGTCGAGGCAGTAGATGATCGCCCGCTTGTACCAACGCTCGTGCACGCCCGCCTGTCTAGCCCACGTCCCAGACGGCGTTTCCGAATCGTTACCCGGCGGCGACGGCGGCGTGACCCCTCGGGCGCAGGATGGGCCGAGAGGCAGAGGCAACGGGACCAGGAGGCCGGGATGAGGTCGGGACACAGCTCGCGGCGGCGGGCGGCGCTGGTGGCGGCGCTGGTGACGGCGGCGACGGCGTTGGGCGCGTGCTCGACGGGGAGCGGCTCCGGCGAGGCGGAGGCGCCTCCCGGCCGCGCCCCCGAGGCGGCGCCCTCGACCTCGGGGGTGCCCACGACGGTCGCCGCCGGCCCGTCGACGGTCCCGGCCGGGGCTCCGCGTGCGACCCGGCCCTCGGGCGGTGCGACGACGGTCCCGCGCCAGCCCGCCGCCTACCCGGGCATCTACCCGGAGACGACGTGGGAGGCCCTTCGGGCCACCGAAGCCGCCTTCGGCCAGGGCCACCAGCCGTGGCGGGGCGACCCGGTCGACGTGGCCCGGCTCTACCTGGAGGACCAGCTCGCCCTCGCCGGCGTGGGGTCGCTGGCCGCCTCGGGGCCCGAGGGCCTGGAGGTGGCCTACATGGCGGGAGGGGTGCCGGGAGCGGTGCACCTGGCCCGGCCCGCGGGCTCGGTGGCCGTGGTCGTGGGGTCCGACACGAGCCGGCTCGACGCCGTCCGCGTCTCCCGCTCGGGCGACGAGCTCCTGGTGGAGCTCACCAGCCGGGCGACGGGCACGGTGCACGCCATGGCCGGGGCGTTCCAGTCCGAGTGGACGGTGACCCGGGCCAGCGAGGTCACATCCGGCGCAAGGGTGCATCTCACGCTCGACACCGGGCTGGGCGACGCCCCGTTGCTGCTCCGGCTCCGCCACGAGGGTGGCGACGGCGTGGTCGCCGTCGCCGAGCGCCGGGTCAACTAGGCGGGCGGCGCCGGCAGCTGCTGCTCGAGCTCGGCGACCGGCGCGAACAGGTCGCCGTCGCGCTCGACCCGCTGGTGCACGGCGTCGGCCTCGAAGGCCACGAGGTCGGGGGCCTCCTTGGCGGCCACCCTCTCCACCTCGTCCCACGTGAGCGGGGTGGAGACGGTGGGGCGCTCCCGCGCCCGCAGCGAGTACACGCACACCGTGGTCTTCACCGGGTCGTTCTGGCTCCAGTCGATGAACACCTTGCCCTTGCGAAGGTCCTTGGCCATCTGGGAGACGACGAGGTGGGGGTGGCGGGACTCCAGGAGCCGGGCCAGGGCGTGGGCGAAGGGCTTGGTCTCGTCGTAGCTCACCGGCGTGTTGAGCGGGGCGTAGAGCTGCAGGCCCTTCGAGCCCGAGGTCTTCGGGAAGCACACCAGGCCGAGGTCGTCGAGCACCTCGCGGAGGCTCAGCCCGACCCGGGCACACTCGACCATCGCCGCCGGCGGGCCCGGGTCGAGGTCGAACACGAGCATCGTGGGGCGGAGGATGTCGTCGGACCGGGCCAGCGAAGTGTGCAACTCGAGGGACGCCAGGTTGGCGACCCACACCAGGGTGGGGAGGTCGTTGGCCAGGCAGTAGTTGACGTCGGCCTGGTTGCCCGTGCTCCACACCGCCACCGTCTCCACCCACTCGGGCCGGTGGGACGGGCAGTTCTTCTCGTAGAAGAAGTGGGCGTCGACGCCGTTCGGGTAGCGCTTGAGGGTAAGGGCCCGCCTGCGCAGGTGGGGGAGCAGGACGGGAGCGATCCGGGTGTAGTAGTCGATCACCTGGCCCTTGGTGAACCCGACCGCCGGGTAGAGCACCTTCTCGATGTTCGACAGCTTGAGCGACCGGCCCGCGACGGTGACGTCCACCGACGAGCGAGCCGCCACCTACTTCTTGTCCTTCTTCGCGGCGGCGAGGCTGGCCTCGAGGGCGGCCATGAGGTCGACGACCTTGGTGGGCTCCTCGGTGGGCTCCTCGACGACGATCTCCTGGCCCGAGGCCTTCTGCTCGATCAGCTCCAGGACCCGCTCGCGGTACTCGTCGTGGTACTTGTCGGGATCGAAGTCGCCGGAGAGGGAGTCGATCAGCTGACGGGCCATCTTCTGCTCCCGCTCGGAGACCTCGACCTCGTCACGGGGCAGGTCGAGCTCGTCGTCGGGGACGACCTCGTCGCCGAAGAGCATGGTCTCCAGCACGAGGGCGTCGCCCTTGGGACGGATGGCGGCCAGGTACTGCTTCGTGCGCAGCACCATGCGGGCGATGCCCACCTTGTTGGTCTCCCGCATGGCCTCCCGCAGCAGGGCGTAGGCCTTCATGCCCCCCTTGTCGGGGACGAGGTAGTAGGGCCGCTCGTAGTAGACCGGGTCGATGGTGTCGAGGTCGACGAAGTCCTCGATGTCGATCGTCTTGGTCGCCTTCGGGTCGAGGGCGTCGAGCTCCTCGGGGCTGACGGGCACGTAGGTGTCCGGCGCCAGCTCGTAGCCCTTGATGATCTGGTCGTAGGGAACCTCCTCGCCCGTGGCCGAGGACACCCGCTTCTGGCGGATGCGGGCCTTGGTCGAGGCCTCGAGCTGGTGGAAGCGGACGTCCTTCGACGACACCGCGCTGTAGAGCTTCACGGGCACGTTCACCAGCCCGAAGCTGATGGCTCCGCTCCAGATCGGTCGGGGCACGACGTCCCACCTCCTTCGCTGTCGATGGTAGATGCCCCCGCTGCCGAACGGTCAGGCCTCGGGCCGCTCCCGCACGACCTCGCGAGGATCCTTGTCCTCCCGCAGGCCCTTGAACGACGGGTTGCGCAGGCGGCCGTCGTCCGTCCAGTGGGTGAACTCGACGTCAGCGACGAGCCTCGGCTCGACGAACACCATGCGGCTGGGGAGCCGGGGGGTGTCGGCGAAAGGGCTCGTGGGCGTGCGCAGTCCGGCGAGGAGGGCGGACAGCTCGGTGAGGCGGCGCTCGGTGAAGCCGGTGCCCACATTGCCCGCGTAGCGCAGCTGGTCGCCGTCGTAGTAGCCGAGCATGAGAGAGCCGAAGCGCTCGGCGCGCGCGCCTTCGCCCGCCAGCCACCCGCCGATGACGAACTCCTGGCGCTGGTGGTTCTTGACCTTCAGCCAGCAGCGGGACCGACGGCCGGGCTCGTAGCGGCTGTCGAGGCGCTTGGCCACGACTCCCTCGAGGCCCGCGTCCCGGCTGGCCTGGAGCACGCTCGGCCCGTCGTCGAGGTGGAAGGGAGGGATCTGCCACCGGGGACCGGCCAGGCTCAGGGCCTCGAGGAGGGCCCGCCGCTCCGTGTAGGGAAGCTCCAAGGTCGAGCGGCCGTCGAGCGCGAGCACGTCGAAGCCCAGCCAGGCCACCGGCACCGACGCCATCCGGCGGCGCGCCTCGATGGCCGACGCCACGTGCATGCGCTGCTGCAGCAGCTGGAAGCTGGGGCGGCCCCGGTCGTCGATGGCCACGATCTCGCCGTCGAGGATCGCCGACCTCCCACCCAGGGCGGCGCCCAGGCCCGCGAGCTCGGGATAGCGGTCGGTGACGTCGTTCTGGCGCCGGCCCTGCACGCACACCCCGTCGCCGTCCACGAAGACGACGGCCCGCACACCGTCCTTATCCGCACAGTGGCCGTGTCACCACGGTCAGCTGTGTCAGTCGCACCTTGCCTCGTCGCCGGCTCCAAACCGATTAGCCGGGGCTCGGCTGGCTGCCGAAGCAGGCCGCGATCTCCTCGTCCCAGGTGACCTCGGAGGCGACGACGTCGGTGCGCAGACCCTTGATCGACGGCTGGCGGAGGGTGCCGGCCTCCGTCACCTCGGTGTAGGCGATCTCGACCACCAGCATCGGCCGCACGAAGTGGAGCTTGAGCGGCGGCGGGTTCACGAAGGGCGACGTCGCCACGGAGATCTGCTTGAACAGCTTCTGCAGCTGGCGGATCATCTCCTCGTTGAGGCCCGAGCCGGCCTGGCCCACGTAGAAGAGGCGCTGAGCGTTCTCGTCGGCCGTGTCGTAGCAGCCCAGAGCCAGAGAGCCGATGCTCTCCTGGCGGCTGCCCTGGCCGGTCGACCAGCCACCGACCACGAACTCCCGCCGGCGGCCGCACTTGACCTTGGACCAGGCTGGCGAGCGGCGGCCGGGCTGGTAGGTCGCGTCGAGCTTCTTCGCCATGAATCCTTCCAGCCCGGCCTGCCGGCAGGCTTCGAGGAGCTCCTCGGGTGTCGCATCCAGGACCGGCGCCGTCTGCCACGCTCGGCCCTTGATCTCCAGGCTGTCGAGCACGGCACGGCGCTCCGCTTGCGGGCGGTCGACCAGCGGCTCGCCGTCGAGCCACAAGACATCGAACGCCACGAAGACCACCGGCGTCTCGGCGAGGAGGCGAGGCGTCGGCTGGATCACATGCATCCGGCGCTGGAGGCGCTGGAAGCTGGTTTGCCCCTTCTCGTTGAACGTCACGACCTCGCCGTCGAGGACCGCCGAGTGAGATGCGAGTGCCTCTGCCAGCCCGGCCAACTCCGGGTAGTGGCTCGTGATCTCGCCGCCCCGGCGGTTCGTGAGCACCACGCCGTCCGGGTCCGCCAGCACGATGATTCTTTGGCCATCAAGCTTTGGCTCGAATTGATATGCGGCAGGGTTCGGGGGGACCCCATCCCCGCCCGCCAGCATCGGGAGGAGGCGCGGCGGCGTGGGATGGCTCATCCACCCCACCTTGCCTCAGGCGCCACCCTTGGCGGACCGGTGAGCGGCGACATTGCTTCCTGGTCTGGGGAGCGCCTTCCGTAGCCGCTCGTTGTCCAGGGTCAGGACCTGGACGTGCTGGGCCAGGATGTCGATCGAAGTCTCCAACGCAGCGACCTTCTCGGCGTGCCGGCGGCGAAGGTCGGTGATCTCCTTGCGGGCCTGGCGCTCATCGAAAAGAGGGCGCTGGGACTCCACCGGCGACTCCCGGCGCAGCCGCAGCGCCCGCAGCGCATCGACCGCCGTCGTCGACCGGTTGGCGGTGGAGCGGCTCACGCCCGCCTCGGCTGCCAGCCCGGTGACGGTCAGGGACCCGTCGCCGCGTCGGGGCCGGCCCTCGGACAGTCGCAGCAGGGCGTCCTGCAGTGCTTGCTCGGAAACGGCGTTGATCCCGCTCACGGCGTCCGAAGCGGCCGGACCGCCGCCTCCATTTCGTCGAGCTTGCTCCGCAGAGCCGTGCGCTGGTTCTGGCTCAGGTTCTTGCGGCTCAGGTGGACCCTGACGTCGCCCATCGCGCCCTCCCAGTTCGGCACGTGCCCAGCCGTGATCACCGAGTTCCCGCAGCGGTCCGGCTGGCAGAGCGGCGCCAACGGCTCGTCGCCTCCCTGGCCTGAGCTCCGGAGGCAAAGAGCGGCGTCACGGTCGAAGAAGCAGTCGTTGAGAACGCCGGGGTAGAGCGTCCGGGCCGAGTGCTTGAGCATGGCGCGGACCCGGCCATCGTCGACGACGGCGCCCCCGTCGACGAGGCCCGCCTTGGCGTGAGCAAACAGGGCGTTCCGCTTGGGGGCGCCGGCGCCGGTCGACGGCATCCCGGCCACGTAGTCCCAGTAGTCCTCGACCAGGTCGTCGAGCGCCGCCAGTCGCCGCTCTGCTTCCACCTCACGGCGGAAGCCCGCCGCGCTCTCGCCCACGTAGCCCTCGAAGGTGGCCACCGAGACATGCTGATACTGGAGCATGCCGGCCACCGCCCCGAAGGGCTGGTTGGCGATGTGCCAGGCCAGGGTTCGGCGGAACTGCGCCGTGGCGAGATGCCACGGGCGGCCGTCGTGCAGCGGGATGGCGAGGACGCCATCCCGGCTCTGGGTCGAGTTGATGTGGTCGCGGAAGTCGTTCAGCTGGCGCACCGCGGACGGGCCGAGCCGGGCGCCACGGATAACGAGGCCGTCGCCCGCCGAGGTCTTCGGATAGACCCAGGTCCCCGGAGAGGTGAACAGGTGATCGTGCTGATGCATGGCTTCGAGTACCTCGACCGCCCGGCCGACGGGGTCGATCACCACCCACGTCGCCTCACGGCCCTGGGCGCCGTGGCCCTTGAAGGTCCTTCCCCGGAGCTTGTGGCGCTCGATCAGCCCGTCGCCGCTCCGACCGACCTCGTGGCAACCCCGGCGGAGCTCCTGCACCTCGGAGTCCCGCATCCCCGATAAGTAGGCGCAGACGACGTAACAGGCGGCCTGGAGCATGCGCCGCTCTAGGACCAGGTCTGTTGGCGTGATGGGCCCCCGCCACGGGCGCCCCGTCGACGGGTCCACCGACACGGCGGTGTCGAGGCCGCCCAGCTCGAGGCCCAGCTCCTCGACCGCCGCCTCGAGCAGGGCACGGCCGGTGCCTCTGTCGAGACAGTGGCCGTAGGTCAGTCCCGCCATGCGGGCGACCAGAGGCCGGTTGACGCGCAACCCGTCGACGGCGAGCGCGCCATCCGTCGACGTGGCAGGTCCGGACACAGCCGGGATCCCGCGACCGGCGGAGCGACGCCCGGAGATCCAGCGCTGGAGGCTCTCCAGTGACGGGAAGGGCATAGGTTGTCCGTCTTCCATGGCGGCGATCTCAGCGGCCGCGGCCAGGACATCCGTGCCGGCGACCTCGACGTAGAACAGCGACCAGCGCAGCAGTCCGGCCAGGACGTCCTCGGGGATGCGGGGGGTGGCGTTTTCGGTCGCCTCCACCACCCCGGCGACGACGTAGGGCGTCCTGCCTCGCCAGGGCACGACCTCGAGACGGTCGTGAGTGAGAAAGCCTCCGCAGAGCGCGAGCCGGATGGTCACGGCGATGTAGTTGGCCACGGCTGCGGGCTGGATGGGCCTCCCGTCCCCGTGGCCGCCCCGCTGGCACCACACCCGGTAGGCGTCGAGCACCTCCTGGGTGACAGCCAGCAGTCGGATGCCCCCCTGCTCTCGGTCCAGGTAGGAGAACAGGGCCAAGAGGAAATTGAGCTCCTGGCGGACTACCTGGACCGGCAGATTGCGTTTGATGCCCGTCACCCGCTCGTTGAGGCGGGCGTAGAGGAACTCCTTGGCCGTGAGCCGCTGCACGGGATCGATGATGCGCCGGAAGTCGACGACGAGCGTGGCCGGCGGGACGTTGCGGCGCGTCTGCGCCCACCCGAGCTGCCACACGTCGTCGGCGAAGATTGGGGGACGATCGGCATGCCACGTGCGGGCCAACCGCAGGGCCCGGACGCCGGCGTCGGCAAGGAGCCGGGCGCGCAGGACAGGGGCGTCCTCGGCGAAGTGGGCGGAGCGCAGCGCCGTCGTCGACGCCGGATGGGCGACCGTCACGGGCGCCCGTCCGCGAGCTGGGGCGGCAGGTAGAGCAGCTCGGGATCCAGGTCCGCCGCCCCCCGAGCGGCGGCGCC